>JAGVVH010000070.1 GCA_019135895.1 Bacteroidota bacterium
GAAAGCGATTTGTATTGGCGAGAATTTAAGAGAAAGTGACTTTTCACTTAATTTATTAGGCAAAAATATTAAAGATAAATGGGATATTGAACTTTATTCAACTTATGCTTCAACAGAAATGAGTACAACTTTCTGTGAATGTGGAGCCGGAAAAGGGGGACATCATCACCCTGAACTAATCATTTGCGAACTATTGGACGAAAATGACAATGTTGTTTCAGAAGGAGAATACGGTGAATTAACAATCACTACTCTTGGAGTTGAAGGAATGCCACTTATTCGTTTCAAAACAGGTGACATATGTCGTTTTCATTATGAACCATGTAGTTGTGGAAGGAGCACCATGAGAATAAGTCCAATTATTGGTCGTAAAAATCAAATGATAAAATTTAAAGGCACGACCCTCTACCCTGCTTCCATTTTTGATGTTCTTGACAACGTAAGTTATATTGAGAATTATTTAGTAGAAGTATCTTCTAATGAAATCGGGATGGATGATGTTAAAGTTATTGTCGGATGTGAAAATCATAATGAAGAAATCGAAAAAGATCTTAAAAACAGATTTAGGGCAAAAATTAGAGTTGCCCCTAAAATAATTTTCGAAGATATTGCAAAAATCAAACAAATACAACTTCCGGAAATTAACCGGAAACCAATAAAATTTATTGATAATCGTAAATAATAATTATTACATGACACCAATTCTTTGTATTGAGAACTTAACAAAGCACTATAAAAATGGCGAAAAAAATGTCCTTAACGGACTCACTTTTTCTGTAAATCCGGGAGAAATATATGGGTTTTTAGGCCCCAATGGTGCAGGAAAAAGTACTACTATTAAAATTTTATCAGGTCTTATTTCAAGTGATAGCGGTACTATAACTGTTATGGGAAGAGATCTCAATCATTATAGAGATCAGATTAAGAGATGTATTGGAGTTGTTCCTCAGGATATTGCCATTTTTCCGACACTTACCGCTTATGAAAATTTGATTGTTTTTGGAGGTATTTATGGAATTCAAACCAGACATCTATACCGAAGAATTAGATACTTGCTGAAACTATTCGGACTTGATGAACATAGAAATAAAAAAGTGGAATTATATTCCGGTGGGATGAAGAGACGAATCAATATTATTGTCGGAATGCTCCACGAACCCTCACTTTTACTGCTAGACGAGCCTACGGTTGGTATTGATGTTCAATCCAAAAATGTAATTATTGAAAATTTAAAGATGCTTAACAGTAAAGGAACTACCATTCTTTATACATCCCATGACATGGATGAAGCACAGCAATTTTGTTCTAAAGTCGGAATTATTGATGAGGGAAAAATAATTACTGAAGGGTCTCCCGAAGAACTTATTGGAAGGTCTGAAGATTATACAAATTTAGAATCTGTCTATTTAAAATTAACCGGAAAAAAATTACGAGATTAACATGAAAACATTCTTTCACCTTTTATATAAAGATATTTTACTTCTGATAAGAGATAAAGCCGGATTATTGCTGCTTTTTCTTATGCCTCTCACATTAGTATTAATCATGACTTCAATGCAAGATGGTGTCATGAGTGCTAATATGGACACCGAAATTGCTCTGATATTATTAAATGATGATGAGGACACTATCGGCAATACGATGGAAAAGGAGTTGATAAAAGCAGATGCTTTTAATACCAAAATTGGTAAAGAGATTGACTCTTCAATGACTGAAGAAGATTTGATAAAATTAGTCGCTAATGGCAATTATTTAGTGGGTATTTATATCCCTGACAGTACAACAGAAAATTTAGCAGAAGTTTTCAAAAATAAACTTGAAAATGCATTTAAGGGTAATCCAACTGATTCTTTGGAAGATGATAATGACACCATGGATATCAGGGTATATATCGATCCGGTTGTTAAACCCTCTGTTCATAGTACTATAATTAGTAATGTTAAAGAGTTTTCCTTAAAAGTACAAAATCAATTTTCGCTCAAAGAAATTTCACTAATGCTTGATTCCATGTCAGGAGGGAGAATTAATAATCCTGAATTAAGTGAAGTGGAGGGGTTATCAGTTAAAGAAAATACTCCTGATAAATCCGGAAATGATGGATTGAGTCCAAATTCAATACAACACAATGTTCCGGCATGGACTTTATTTGCAATTTTCTTTATTGTAGTCTCTTTTTCGGGGAGTATTATTAAAGAGCGGGAAGATGGCAGTTTTAACCGATTAATGACCATGCCCTGCTCCTATTCCACTTATATGAGCAGTAAAATGACTTTGTATCTTTTTGTATGTATTATTCAGTTTTTATTGGTTTTGGCTATGGGAATATGGGGATTTCCATTAATAGGTCTTGAATCGTTCGTTATTGAAGGCTATTTTTTACGGTTGCTTTTTGTAGTTATTTTTGCTTCATTAGCTGCAATTGGATATGGAACTGCCATTAGTGCTTTCGCCACTACACAGCAACAGGCTGCCATTTTTGGGTCTGTTTCTGTAGTTATTCTATCCGCAATTGGCGGAATCTGGGTACCTGTTTTTGCAATGCCTAATTTTCTTAAAGTTCTGAGTCATTTTTCACCTCTTAATTGGGGAATGGAAGCATCCTATAATATTATCTTAAGAAAATCGCCTGTTATTGATGTTTTACCTGAATGTATGTACTTGTTTGCCTTCGCCCTCTGTTGCTTTTTAGTAGCCGTATTTTATAAAAAAATCAAAACTTACTAGTAATTCACCTTTAATCAAACAAAACTATGATTGAATTATCCAAACCACTGGTATCATTTCCTGAGATATTGGAATATTTGCCTCAAAGACCGCCTATGGTTATGGTTGATTCCTACTATGGGTCATTTAATGATGAAGCTTATACTTCATTATACATTTCTCGTGATAATATATTACTGGAAAATGATGAACTTTCCGAAATGGGCATGATGGATTTTCTAGCTCAATCAGGTATTGTCCAAATGGGGAATATGACTTTTATAACCGAATTTTCTAAAGAATCAAAAATGGGAGTTATTTGTCAGTTTAAGAATTTTAAATTTTATTCTAAGGCAAAAATTGGAGAAACAATTTATGGTAAAGTAAATAAAACTTTTTCTAATGAAACAATGGCCAGCTTGGATGTTGAAGCCTTTACCGAAAGTAAAATATTGCTCAAAGGGACCATTAATGCAATGATTATTAATAATGAAACAGATGCTGATTAATAACTTTTTCAAAATTATTGAACATACTCAAGAAAATGAGCGTGCTATTTTTATTATTGAATTAAATAAAAATCATCCAATTTATGAAGGCCATTTCCCCGGTAGCCCAATTGTTCCCGGAGTTTGCTCCATTGAGATCATGAAGGAATGTGCAGAATTCTATCTAAATACTTCGTTATATTATGATTCTATTGAACAATGTAAATTTTTATCTCCTATAGATCCTGTCAAAACTGCTTTCCTAACTATCTCTCTTCAGATAATTTCACTTAATGAAAATGAATATTCCATTTCCGGCACTATCTTAAATCAATTAACTCATTGTGTTTCAATTAAAAGTAAAGTAAAAAAGAAAGCATGATTATTGAATTCCCTCATACAAGGTCTATTCACTGTGAAACAGGCTGCATAAGAAATCTGTTAAAATTTTATGGTCACGATATTAGTGAAGCAATGATTTTTGGAATTGGAAGTGGATATGATTTTGTTCATTTTCCCTTTCCTCTTTTTGATGGACATGAAATTCCGGCCTTCAGAATTTTGCCTGTTAAAATTTTTAGCCAATTTAATGATAGACTGAACATTGATTCTAAAATAATTACTTTTATTAATAAAAGTAAGTCAATGGATAAATTGGATTATTTTATAAATCAAGGAATTCCAATCGGAGTTGTTACCGAAGTTTTTGATCTTCCCTATTTTCCGCTGAAAGAAAGAAGATTCGCAGGTCATCATATCGTTATTATGGGAAAAGAAGATGATGAATATATTGTGAGTGATTCTGATATGCATTTTCCTGAAAACACACTTAATAGAATTAGTGCTTCTGACTTAAAAAAATCCCGATATACCAAAAATGTTCTTTCTCCAAGAGGGAAGATGTTTTATTTAATTTCAATCCCAGAAAAATTGGATTTAATAACAGGAATAAATAGAGGAATTGAAAACAGTTGTCATCGTATGCTTGAAATACCTCTTCCTTATTTTGGTACTAAAGGAATCGCTTTCCTATCTCAGAGAATGCGAAAATATGAAAAAATGTATGGGCGAAAAAGAGCTCTCGACAATTTACTTTTTCAGATTCAAATTTCCGAAGAAGGTGGTACCGGTGGCTCAGGATTCAGATATTTATATGGTCATTTTTTGCGTGAAGCCGGGATTTTGTTTAATGATGAAAAATTAACTTTCTTGGCAGACTATATGAGAGAAATTGGAGATAAATGGCAAACTTTTGCGGTTGAAGGATTGAGATTTCATAAGAACCCTGAAGGAAAAGATTTACATTTTCTGGCAGATATTATTTCTTCAATTGCACCTATGGAAGATATTCTCTTTAAAGAATTAAGAGAGTGGAAAAATAAACAACTAAAAAAATTATAGATTCTATTTTAAAGATTATGCTGATAGATTACCCTCACAAACGTGGCATTCATTGTGAAACCGCAAATACAAAAAACTTACTTGATTTTTTTGGATATAACTATTCTGAACCCCTAATTTTTGGAATAGGCAGTGGTATTGATTTTATTCATTTTCCTTTTGTTCTTTTTAATGACGTCGAAGCTCCTGTTTATAGAACAGTTCCTGTCTCTGTTTTCAAGTTATTTACTTCAAGAATGAATATTGATAGCCATATAGTTACCTTACATAATAGAAAAAAGCTTGTTGAAACGCTGAATTCTCTGTTAGAAAAAGGCATTCCTACCGGAATATTAACTGAAGTATATAACCTCCCCTACTTTAAGGTTTGTTCACCTGATGATCACTTCAAAGGACATCATGCTGTTGTTGTTGGCAAGGAAGGAAATGAATACCTTATAAGTGATACTGAAGCAGGTCTCCCTTTTGATGGTTATCAGAGAATCCATTCTGACGATCTGATTAATGCAATCATGCCTAAGAGTAATTTTATACCTACTGGGAAATTATTTTATTTGGATTCATATTCTCAACCCGGGGATATTAAATCAGCAATTATCAAAGGGATAAAAACAACCTGCTATAAAATGCTTAAAATTCCTCTCCCATTTTTTGGATATAAGGGAATAAAACTTTTTTCAGATAGAATTCGTCTTTTAGAAAAAAAATATGGGACAAAAGGTGCCATTGCTTCCTTTAAATGGCAATATTTATCTTCTGAAGTAATTACAGGTGGATCAGCATATAGATTCATGTATTTACATTTTCTGGAAGAGGCTTCACGTATTTTTCAAGATGATGTTTTAGTTGATTTATCAAAAGAAATGCTAACGATTGCAAATCATTGGCAAAAATTTGCTCTTGAATTGACTAGGGCAATCAAAAATTATGATAATAAAATAAATTTAGATATGTTAGGTGATATGATGGCAAGCATCTCTCCTATGGAAAAAAAGTTATTTTATCAATTGAATGAGTGGGTCGAAAAAAAATGAAACTAGTATTAATTTAAATAAAAGAGTTATGATTATTAATTATCCCCATAAAAGGGCTATTCACTGTGAAACTGGTAGTATTAGAAATTTATTAAAATTTTATGGCTATGAAATTAGTGAGCCCATGATATTAGGTATTGGAAGTGGACTCACCTTTATTCATTTTCCATTTCCTTTGTTTGCTAATCATGAAGCACCGATTTTTAGAATTATGCCGACAAAAGTTTTTGCCAATTTTACTAAAAATCTAAATCTGAATAGTAAAGTAAAGACTTTTCGTGATAAGGAAAAGTCAATGAAGAAATTAGATGAATTACTTGATAAAGGGATTCCTACAGGTCTGGTAACAGAGATTTCCAAAATATCTTATTTCAAAGCCGCAATGCCGGTTGGGCATAGATTTAGCGGACACCATATTGTGGTTGTAGGGAAAGAAAATGGCAACTATTTCGTTAGTGAAACTGATTGGAATTTTTATGAAGATTCCCTTTTT
>JAGVVH010000164.1 GCA_019135895.1 Bacteroidota bacterium
ATTTATTATTTCTCTTTTTCCCCTTTTTTTTGGCTTTGAATAGCCATCGAAATATTATTGTATATCTTTTTCTCTTTCCAAAATTGAAATATATTAATCGAACTCAGGTTAATAAAAAACTTGCCGCGCCAATGCTTTCATCTATTCCATAGAACAACTCATTATCCAATATATTTTTATCCCTTGACAGTTTCACGGAATTAAGTATTTCCCTTAACTTTTTATCATCTTGCTTAATTTTTTTGACACGTAGAGGAACATCTGTATATAAATCTATAAGTTTATTCTGTAAGTCTATCTGTTTAAATTTTACTTCATTATCTATTTTGTATTGGTCGGTTAAATATGCTCTAATCACAGCCTCCCTATTATCTTTTTTTTCATTGATATAAGTATTTTGAAATATTAAAGCATTTAGTATATCTTGTCCATTCAGAATTTCAGGGAAAGACCATTTAAATAAAGGATCTTTCTCAAATCTTCGAGAAATGTCATCCCTCCACCAACATTGTGCTGGAATAGGAATATTCTCCTCTAATATTGTATTTACTTTATCTTTAGAACCATTGTCTAAATGCGCTGTTCCATTAACATTTGTAAGTAAATAATACTCTTTTGCTCCATTAGGTATTAGCTTTTTTATTTTTTCTATTTCTCTTTTTAAAGTATCTGTTAACCATTTATGTACATCAGGAAGATTAGGATTTCGAACATATTTAACCTGAAAAACTTTAAATTCTTTCTTTCTGGAATCCATAGAATAAACTAAAGCATCTCTTCCTCCGTCGGGTTGTCCTACGGGAAATGCTTGTGAATTGGGAAATTCTTTTGCAATCAAAGCACTGCAAAATTCTTGAAATCTTTCGTCTCCTAAATTTTCGTATAAATAATCCATATTAATTACTCTGTTTTTTATGTATGATTCTCAGCCGCTCTTAATTTTTATACCACTTATGATAAGAATATAATCAATAAATTTATGTATATAATCAGCTCGATTTATTAAATCAACTTTTCCAATTTTATAAATTATCTTTTATATGTCTGTTTTTATTTATTATTTTTTCTTCTTTAATTAACTTTTTCTCATTATTAAGTTAATCTTCTTTTTATTGATTATGCAACAGAAAATGTTTCTGCAAAAAACCTTTTTCTTTTTAATAATTTATTTTTACTCGGTTAAATATTGACCTCACAAAAATAACTTTTTTTTATTTCAATTGAAATATTTTTATCTTTTTGTACAATTTTGATAAAAAGGTGTGCTTTTCAAAATAAGGAGAATGGTCGTGTAACTGCTCTATACTGGCAGTAAGATTCTCGTTTTATTCTTTCCCGAAAGAGAGGTCGGTCAAATTTTTTTGAGAATTCCAGCATGCTTCTCACGTTAGACCGTTGATTTAGAGAATTGTTTTTTAAGGAATTGAATGATATCCCTTGGTGAGAATTCAACACTAAGAATTAAAAATGCAACATTCTTATTGTTTGTCAAAGAGAATGGGGGAGTGGAGTTTTAGTTTAGTCAGCACTGCAATTTAAAAAGTGATATATTCCTTTGGAAGTAAATTGTTTTCCATTTTCCAAAAATGAGCTTTCCCGTGACTGATTTTGAAAAGAAACAATTGGGGGCTTTCGGCAGTCAAACCGAAGCGTTTCAGGAAAGGTCTGTCATTTATAGCTTTTTCCTTATAAGAGATGTCGTCAATAAATTGAACTTCTCCGGAAACACGCAACATGGTTCCCATCATTCCTTCCTGTTTATAAAAACAAGCTTCAACAAAAGGATTCTTCTTCAGTTGGGCAGGAATTTCTTTATTGGTTGTGGTTTGGAAATAGAAACCTGTTTCATCGGCAAACCAGAAGCCCATAACTCTCACTCTGGGTTCATTGCCATCCATTGTTGCTAAATAGCAAATAGGATTTTCATTTGAAAATTTAATGCAATCTTGAATACTCATAATAGTTCTTAGATTTGATTATTATCAGAAAAAAGTTTTTTCAATAAAATTATTTCCAACTCATCACTTTCAAAAAAACCGTCGGGAGAGGAATTCCAAGGTGATGAATATTTTACATTATTATGCTTAATAAAAAAATCTTTACAAGAGGCATGTAATTCTGTAGCAGAAGTTATAGAGGCAATTTTCAAAGCATTATGGTGAGAGATTCCGCCACCAGGGACAATAATTATTCGGTTATTTGCCTTACTGATGATTTTTTGTAGATTAGAAACCCCTTCCAAAGCGCTGTTGCAGAGACCGGAAGTCAGAATTCGGTGACAACCGCAATGGATAATATCTTCTAAAGATTTTTCCCAGTCGGCAGTTCTGTCGAAAGCTCTATGAAACGTCACTTCCATGGGAGAAGCCATTTCAACAATTTGTCGGGTTTTAGAAACATCCACCGAACCATCTTCAGACAGGAACCCAACCACAATTCCTTTCACCCCCAGTTTCTTACATTGAGCAATATCTTGTTTCATAATTTCGAACTCCAGATCAGAATAGTCGAAATTGCCGGCTCGTGGTCTAATTAGAACAAAAGTCTTAATTTTGAGTTGATTAACACAAAAAGAGATAGAAGCATAGGAGGGGGTAGTGCCGCCTTCGGAAAGATTTTGGCACAGTTCAATTCTGTCGGCGCCTCCCAATTGTGCGTTTACTGCCGACTGCACAGAATTGGCACAAATTTCTATAATCATATTGCAAGTATTTAATAGAGAAGCAAAAATAGAAAAAAAATGGAACTTTAAAATCAAATAAAAAAAAATGTATATTTGCACACTGATTTAAAAAGAAAATATTATGAAATTCATTGTATCCCGTGATGTTCTATACAAGAACTTAAGTGCCATTAGTGGAGTATTGTGCACTAACAGCACATTACCGATTTTAGATAACTTTCTTTTCACTATCGAAGGAGACAAACTCACTTTAACTGCATCAGATCTGGATTCCACAATGAGTGCTGTAATTGAATTATCGAATGTAGAAGGAGAGGGTGCAGTGGCCGTTCCATCTAAAATATTACTGGAAACATTAAAACTTATTCCGGAGACACCGATCGTTTTTGCCATTGATGAAGAGAGCAAGGTTGTTAAATTTACTGCTGCCAATGGAGAATATGATTCTCCTTGTTTTGCAGGGGATGAATATCCGCAGATTAAGAGGATGGAACAGAGCAACTCTTTTGAAATAGATTCCAATATTTTACATAGGGCTATAAGTAAGACCTTATTTGCATCAGGCAATGATGAATTGAGACCAAACATGATGGGAGTTTTATGTGAATTGTCAAGTGAATGCATTACTTTTGTGGCAACAGATGCCCACAAATTGGCAAGATACAGAAATACCAGTGTAAAGACGGATGATTTTACTTCCTTTATACTTCCCAAAAAACCTATTTCTCAGCTCAAGAATGTCTTACTTGGGTTATCCGAACCGGTAAAAGTTGAATATTCATCAGAATCCAATCACATTCAGTTTTCTTTCGGCAATATTACTTTATTCTCTTCATTAAAAGAAGGGAAATATCCAAATTATGAAGCGGTTATCCCCACAGATAATCCTAACGTATTTATTGTATCCCGTGAAGATTTTCTAAAATCGATTCGTCGTGTCGGTATTTTTTCAAATCAATCGACTTTTCAGGTACGGGTATCATTAAATGAAGAGACCACCACTATTTCTGCTGAAGACATTGACTATTCCAACAAGGCAGAAGAAAGCATCAGTGGAACATTTGTCGGAGAACCAATGAATATCGGTTTCAATTCGAGATTTCTCAGAGAGATGTTAGAGAACATGGATTCTCCTGAAATTCGTATTGAAATGTCTCAATCTACTCGTGCTGCGCTGATAGTACCTTCAGAAGAGTTCTCGGAAGAAGAATCTCTATTGATGTTAATCATGCCGGTACTGCTTAACGACTAATCAATTTATTCAAATATACAAATAGGGAGTAACCCCTGATAAAAAACGGCGATTGTTCTGTCGCTGCCTCAATTTATTGAGGGAGAGGAAAGTCCGGGCAACACAGAGCACCATGCTTCCTAACGGGAAGGAGCTCCGAAAGGAGTTACAGAAAGTGCCACAGAAAAGAACCGCTCCGGCAATACCGGAGTAAGGGTGAAAACGCGAGGTAAGAGCTCACGACGTCGGTAGTGATATTCGGCGGGGGTAAACCTCATGGGTTGAAAGGCCAAATAAGCCGGGGATTGAGGGCTGCTCGTCCAACTCGGTGGGTAGGCTGATTGAGCTTTTTGGTAACGAAAAGCCTAGATAAATGACAGAAATTTACAGAACCCGGCTTACAGATCGCCGTTTTTTTTATTCAGTAAATACATATTCAATAATATTTGCACCCATCTGCAGTGCTTTGGTCCTGATAGCTTGTGAATCTTTGTGTACTTCAAAGTCTTCCCAGCCGTCTCCTAAATCACACTCATAAGTAAACAAACAAACCAATCTTCCTTCCCAAATGATTCCGAAAGCCTGAGGAGGCTTGTTGTCATGTTCATGAATCTTGGGAAGCCCGCCGGGAAAATTATATTTTTGATAAAAAATCGGATGATTGTATGGTAACTCAACAAAGTCAAGTTCAGGAAAGACAGATTTCATTTGGGCGCGGACAAACTTGTTAATGCCATAATTGTCATCAATATGAAGAAATCCGCCTGCCATAAGATAATTTCTCAAATTTAGTGCTTCTTCTTCTGAAAAAATGACATTTCCGTGCCCTGTCATGTGAATAAAAGGATACTGGAACAAATCAGGACTTCCGACTTCAACTGTTGCATAAGAACTATTCAGAGACATTCCCAGATTCTCATTACAAAATTTAATCAAATTGGAAAGAGAAGTAGGATTGGCATACCAGTCGCCCCCACCCCGATATTTGAGCAATGCTATCTGTTGGGAATGAACCGGCAGATAGTTAGCAAAAAACAAAAGTATTAAAACAAATAGTAACTTCTTCATCATCATTGTTTAAAAAGACTCAATTAATATCCGCCACCCCATTTTCTCAAGAACCATTCAATACCCAAAATAAGCACAATAGCAATGAAATACCACCATGAATTCAGCATCATGCTATAGTGTTTATTATAAGACACTACAGATTTAATTTGATCATTATGCATTATTTCATCCTTGATTTGCTGCATTTTGTCAGGAGTATAGAACTTCCCTTTTGTAGCATAAGAGATATTTTTCAAAAGCTCGAAATCAGCCACAATATTCATAGATTCGAGCATTACTTCCCTAACAGTAAATGCTCCATTTTTCTGATAGACTTTATTTCCATATTTTACAGAAGCATTCCAGGTATAATTTCCAATGGGCAGTTCCCCGATATTGAGGCCATAAGAATTATTAATTTTTGAAAAATGAGCACTATATTTTTTCCCCTCTTCGCTAGCGATAACCATGGTTATATCCGGGTCATTAATTAACTCGTAGCTTTCATTAAAAAGTTCCGCAGTAAATTCGACAGGAGCATTTTCGTCGAAAATATTCTTTCCATACACCCGAAAGAAACTGCGGTCACTTTTCACGGAAAGGAAAAGTGCCATTTTATTAACAATCTCATCAAAAGCATCATGATTTTGAGCATACAAGAAATTATATAGCTTCCACTGCCACAATCCTTCACCCGCAATAACACCTGTTTTGGCCCCATTAACCTCATTGAAAAGGATTAAGGGGTATTGAGTGATCAGATTGTTGATTTTCTGATACATAAAAATATTCGAAGAAACTGCCGATTTATAATCGCCGAAGAAAGTATGAAGAGGAGGGAAGTTATTCAGCATTCTTTTTGTCTCTTCCGAGAAGGTAAAAGAGGTAAAGTTGTTATTAAATGAAGGGATTGCATCATTAAAGAGATTTTTATTTTGGGAAACTATTAATCCGGCATTCAATGAATTAAATGCACTAAGATTAGACTGGCTTCCTAAAATATACAAAACAGAGATACCTTCTTTTTGAATCTGAGACAATAAGTTGGAGATAGGATTTGTCTTTGAGGGCAGTTGATGCATAACAATCAAAGAATAGTTCTTTGGAGCATTTTTCAAATCCTTGGGAGTCATAACTTCAACCTGATACTTGTCGGAAATTTCCAGCGCCTGTTTCATGGCACTGACATCCGGATGAGGTGAATTATAGAGAATCAGGATTTTCTCACGAGCATCAACCACCTCAATAAAAAAGGAGCTTTGATTATTCTTATGGGTGATTTCACCTTCAAGTTGAGTAAGTTTGACATTAAAATGCTCTATTCCTTTTTCTTTGGCTTCAATAGAGAGTTTAACTGTCTCAAAATAATTGGCACTGCTGAAGGTTATATTTTTAGAAAATATTTCGCCATTTTTATCCTCAACAGTCAGTTTCGCACTTTTTCCTCCAAGTTTATTTGCAGCAACTTTTATTTCAACAGGGAAGAAATTTCCTTTATAGGTTTGTTTATTAAGATTAATGCCTTGAATAAAAAGGTCTTTCTGAAGTTCGTCATTCCCCAATCCTACAGTATAAACGGGAAAAGCCATCTTTTCAGCCTTATAATAGGGATTTGCACCGCTATTATATATACCGTCAGAAATAAGCACCATTGCTCCAATATTTCTGTTTACGTAAAAGTTGGCAATATTATCAAAAATGGATGATAGATTGGTTGTCTTATCAGTAAAAGAAATAGCCGGTTCTCCAGTTTTAGAATTCACAAGAATATCTTCATCTCCAATCAGATAGGTTTGCACATCATATTGATTTCCGAATGAATTAATAAATTCCTTAACGCGGGGAATAAAATTATTCTTATAAAAAGCTGAATCTTTTCCTGATACTATCGATTCGGAGTTATCAACTGCCAAAACAACGATGGGTTTTTCTCGCTCTTTTATGGTAAGTTTAATCATCAACGCCAAAATAAGTAAGGTTATCAGGGAGATGGAAACGCCTCTTAGGGCAGCCATAATGATTAGAGACGACTTATCGTAATCAATAGTACTATTTTTATAATATAATATAAATGAATAAATTGCACCTATGAGAAGAGTCAAGGGAAGAAACCATAAAGAATATTCGCTTAGAATTGCCATCTTATATTAATTGAGTGTGCAAAAATAACATTTATTCATCAGAAATATTCAAATTCCATGGAACTAATTTTGATATTAGTCGTTTTCATATTAATTCTTATAATCAATTTATGACATAGATAAAGTTCCTAAAAATAGTAATTAATGGTATCAGAAACGAGCATTCAAGTTGGAACGCTTCTTAAAAAGGGGTGCCGCTTCCTATATAGCAGTTAATACCGGCAGAAGTAAACATTCTTTCAATTTCTGATATTTTCTCTTTTGTAGGAACCGAATAAGGAGTTCCAAGGTATTCGCGGTTGAGTTTTTGATATTTTTCTTTTCCGAGATGGTGCAGGGGCAGAATGTTAATTTCATTGCGACCGATCTCTTTAAGAAAAGAGATAAGGGTATCAATGTTTTCTTTAGAATCGTTAAAATTTGGGATCAGCGGCAATCGGAAGATTACTCTTCCGGGGAATTCTTTTGCAACGAAAGAGGCATTTTCCAATATTTGCTTATTATCAACATGGGTGGCTCTTTTATGCTCTTCTCCGTTAAGATGTTTCAGGTCAAAGAATATCCAGTCAAGCCAAGGCATCACCTCCTGAAAGTTCTTCTTGGGTACATTTCCACATGTCTCGATGGCGGTATGAATATAAGATTGGTGGCATTCTGACAGCAACTCTTTTACAAAGTCGATTTGCAGCAGCGGTTCTCCCCCCGTCAGCGTAATTCCGCCTTCACTTCCCCAGAAACGTCGGTCGCGCTTAATAATCCCCATAAGTTTTGAAATAGAGATTTCATAACCGCACATTTTAAGAGCATCCGTATAACACTCTTTGTAGCAATTCTGATTTTCGCATACAGCACAAAGATTCCGGTTAATTTTTAATTTTCCGTTTTCAAATGTGATGGCATTAGAAGAACAATTCTCCATACAGCTCTTGCATGCAATACATTTTGCCTCATAGTACATTAAAGTAGGTCTTGGACTGATACCCTCAGGGTTGCAACACCAAAAACAATTGAGTGTGCAGCCTTTCATAAAAATTAACGTCCGGCAGCCGGGGCCATCATGAACCGAAAGTCCTTGAATATCAAAAATAAAACCTTTTAAGTTGGAATAATTAGGGCTTAAAGTCATCACAGGTGTTAGAATTCATTTCGGGATAAGCATCATATTTGTTCATACAAGTTCCAAGATCATCGGTAGTAGAGGAAAAATGAGAACAGTATTTGCATTTAGGTGCCTTCTCAAAATTGTCACAGGCCGCATCATCGGCATTGATATTTTCCTTGGTCCTTTTGCAGATGCCTTTAAAGACATCAATGCTCAGGTAAAATTTACAGTCATAATGTTTCATGATTTCTAAGATTTAGCCTAATTGTTCGTACTCTGTTCGTGATATAACTTCATCTTGGATTTGCTTACCAAGTTCTACCCAATATTGGGTAAATCCTGCCACCCGTACCATCAGTCCGCGATATTGTTCGGGATGTTTTTGGGCTTCTTTCAGCATTCTTGAATCCACAACATTAAATTGGACATGGAAAGCCCCTTTTCGAAGATATGCCTTAATCATCTCCAGAAATTTACGGGATCCTTCTCTGCCTTTCACTACTGAAGGGTGAATTTTCATATTGAGCTGAGAATTTTGAGACAAAGAATGATTATAGCAAGTAGCGGAATCAAAGAGAGCATAAGGTCCGTTTTTGTCGGTTCCGGGATATGCCGATACAGATCCATCGGCAAAAGTGGTCCCGCACAATCTTCCGTCGGGCGTTGCAAGTGTTACGGCGCCCATCGGTCCGTGGGTTGAAACCGAAATTTGGCAGGAATAGAGAGGCTCGTCATATAGGGATTTGTAGTTTTTGCACATGCTGCTGAACCAAATCTGCCAATCTCTGAAGAGGTTGTCCACATAAGGATCTGCATTACCGTATTTGGGTGCATCATTACACAGTTTATGTATTTTGAGCCACTTTTTGTAATCTTCTGTCTTAACCTGTTCAACCAAACTATAGGAGCCTGTCTCCAAAGCCGAAATATATCCGAAGTTGGCCTCAATGGCAGCTTTTAATTCTGCCATCGACAAATTCTTGTCGTCAAAGATATTTTTCTTAATGGAAGCCAGAGAATTGACCAAATTGACACCTCCGCAGATTTCCACATTGAAAGTTCGGTTATAGCGACAACCCTTATGACTGATATCTTTGCCATTTTTCAGGCAGTCGGGTTTCAACATACTGTTAATGATAGAGGGAGATATTTTTCCCCAGATATCGTGTTGAATATTATTGGTCAGCGTAAGCACTTCAACGGTAAGAGTGAAATATTGTTTAAAAATCGACCATATTTCCTCATAGGATTCAAGTTTAGAACCATGGGCGGGATAGACTCTTTTTCCGGTTCGTTTGTCTAATCCGTCAAAAAGGACAGCTTCAAGAACTTTAGGTAGAGAAATAAAATGCACTCCCACACTCGTAGCAGGAGCAGAACCTCCCGGGATAAGGGTTATTTTTCCATTGTGTTCCAGCGGCAACCAGCATCCGGGAGATGTTTCAAGACATCCTCCGATAGACCATGCCCGTGCTTCTTCCATTGTCATACCCTCTTTATTGAAATTATCGAGAAGAAAATCCATTGCCACACGATTGCTTATCCAGGCAGGATAACCTGTTCCAATTTTAGTACATTCGACTCCTTTCAACAAAAACTCTTCCGGCAGTTTCTCGTCGAAAAGCAAACTCAGCGTTGGCTGGGGAGTATCGCACGACATAGCCGATTCGAGAATCAGCATTTCAAGCTCATTAGCAGCACTATTGCCATCTTTATCAAGTCCCCCGATACAAAGGTTGTTAAAAGTATTCCCGCTCAGTACGCCGCCCACTACGCCCATAGAGGCAAAGCAGTCTATTTCGGTAAACTTCATGCGCATGCATTCCAGAAGTTCAATAGTGCGTTCTCTTGTAAGAGTTCCATTATCCATATCATCTTTCCAGAAAGGGTAGAGCACTTGTCCCAGGCGGCCGGGAGATAATCCTGAAATGGCATCTTCATTAAGCACGGCAACATGCATTATCCAAGTCATCTGGAGGGCATCGTGAAAATTTCTGGGTTTATGTTCAGACAGCCACTCCAGTCGTTCAGCTATATCAAGATACTCAGCTTTTTGGATCTTTTCTTTCTCCAGGAAAGCCATAAAACGTGCTTCTCCGGCATAATTAAGGATCCAAGCCTGAAGTCCTTCAAGCATAATTTGGACAGCTTTATAGAAATAGAGTCGGTCCATTTCTGGAGAACCGGCAGCTTCATCCTGTTTTTCTTTGCAGAAATTCAGCAGTCCGGCAAGCCCATATTGCAATGGATAATAGTAATTGATAACTTCACGACCTTGCGGTAAGGTATAGCCCGAATCGAACATACAAATTACCGCCCGCATGATTTCTTCTTTAGTTTCGTAGCCCGGTACTAATTGCTCATACTTATGGCCTAAATCATCAACTGATTTGTTAAACCATCTCTTTGCAGTTTTAACCAGGATAGGCATTTCCTCTTTACGGAGGCCGAATTTGCCGGCAATAGAGATCACGTTTCCGATACTTCCTGTAACATTACCACCTCCTTGTCCCATAGTAGTTACTTCATCAGCACTTGCTTTTCCTGCTTTTTGCGCCTCTTTGTACATATCGTCTTCCTTAGAGAGGAAGAACGCTTCAGAGAGCCATGGCATCGGGTAAGAGCCCCGCAGATAGCAAGCTTTTCTCATGGACAGAAGTTCTCCCGGAAGGACTGTTGGTGTCAGGTGTGAGAATCCAGCTTTTAAGGCTTCCGCTCTTCTTATGATGGGCACTTCCCCTTCAAGTTCGTCCCAGCGGCGTGTGTACCAATAAGGGAACTCCATCGAAACGGATGATTTTGCATCAAAGTAGGTCTGTCTTGCCTTTTCGGCACGTGGAGTAGGCTTCTTTATTGACTCCCTTGCCTGAATTTCTCCCTCAGGCTTTTTTCCGTAATAGTTATTTAAATCAACGGAACGGTCTGTGAAATCTTTTTTTTCGGGCATGTTATTGGTATTGAATAATTTTAATATGATTGCTTTTTCTCATTTTTGAGGTACAAAGGTAACAAAATTATCAATATGGAGGGTTAGGTTTCGATTTTTATCTTTTCACCTCAAGAGCCGAAAACGGAGTGGCGAAAAACCCGGAAACTTATAAGTAAGAGATGGAAATAGATGATTGATAATTTCTATCACTAAAAATTCGAGATATTATCTTTTTTTTATAAGCGATAATAATTTTTTTAATCACTTCGGCTGAAAAGCCCTGAAAAAAGTAAAATAAATGCTTTGATATCTCACTAAACAGGAAATTCCTTTTTCTTTTTATTGAAGCCAATAGACTTTTTGTCAATTATTCGTGATGCCTGATAGTAATCCCTCTAAACGGAAATTCGGTGTTTCGGAGTATTATTTTTTAACTAACACGGGGCGGAATCCTATAATCGGGGAGGCATCGGTGTAAGATTGCGTACTTTCTGTCCTGACATCATAGCCGGTGTCGTGCCAACTGCCACCCATGGCAATTCCCTTTTCCAAAATCATCTCAGCCACATTTCCGCTCATGTTATACAATCCCCAGTCGTTGGGATAAAAAGATTGCGAGGGAGCCATCATGAGAGTAAAATAGTTGTGTGTGCTCTTCTCGGGTGAGATGATTTCATATCCGTTTTCGGTTTGATGGATACTTTCGTCTCCCAATGAATGGTAACAGCCCATGCGGATCCCTTTATAATTTCTTAAAAACGTGCTACCCCAGGAATAGACAGCCGAAAGTCCTTGATGTCCGCATTGTGCTGCATAAATCCATTCTTCCTTCCTAGGCAAGCGGAATTCCCAGCTTTTGTCTTTTAGTTTGGAGGTCAGCCATTGGCAAAATAATTCAGCCGCCTCATAGCTGATATTGACAACAGGATAGAGCCGGTAAGCGGTGTGTGTGTCGTAAATAGAGTCCATGCAACTTTTGCCAATCAATTTCCATTGTTCACTTTTAATTAATGCAATTTGATAATCTTTTTCATTGCCGCTTGCTTTCAGTTCCTCCAAAAACCTATTATAGTCATCATTGGTGATCTCACAGTTATAAATCCAAAACGATTGGACAGGCGTGGTCGTTTTTCCCAATGTAAGAGTTCCTTGCGGAATATAAACACAAGCTTCGGGAATGCCGATTGATTTTCTGTACGATTTAATTTCAGACTTGGAAAGCTGTTGTCCCAAGACAATATTCAGGCATGTCAATGCCCAAACAACTAAAAAGAATCTTTTTATCATGGTTTTCGGTTAATGTTCTGTTACTTATAACGTAAATAATTGCCGAATTCTTGGGTGATAAATAAAAATTGTCTTTTTTATAAGAATAAACTGATATATAATATTTTTTCTCTGGGGTTACTCGAGTGGATATTTCCAAAGCACCTGCAAAAAATTAACTAGAACAAATAATAGAAAAGAATTCTTAACCTTTTTTTATCGGCCAAACATTTCTCCATCCAAAAAAGAAACCCAAATGAAAACGGGCAGAGAAATAATAAAGTAAGTGTCTAAGTTTGCCAATCGGCATATAAAGGAACAAAAGGGTTGCAAATAGATAATAGAGGAAAATGATGGTAGGAAGATTTGGAAAAGTTAAATAAAGCAACGTAAAGAGATGAAACAAAGTAGTGAAAGCATTGGAAAGGTAGTCATCAACATTGGAAAGAGTTCGTAAATCCTTGTTTATAAATCTTTTGAATAACAATAGAGTGCCGCAAACAAAAGTGACAAGTAGAAACAGCGGAATAAGGTAGTGGATAAAGTGGTCGTTTTGCAGCCATTGGTTAAAGAAGTTGAAGAAGGACAGGAAAAAAAGCAAAAAAGAAGAGAATGTTCCCATATGAAATAACATTCCCAGAGCATAAGAAGGCAAATGCAGATAGGCAGATTCTTTATTATTGGGCATCATAGCCACCGTATTGGAATATACGACTCCTTTTTTCACATCGCCGCTTTTAACGGAAAACTCTTTTGGCTTTCCCAGACGGAGGATTCTAATAAAATAAAACAAAAATATCACGATGCAAATTGCCAAGGCAATAAGCGAAATAATTTGTAAGGTAGTCATTATGATTGTTTTTTAAAGAAATTAAACGCATCCTTCGGGTTTGGGGAGGCCGGCAACACGGCAGGCTCCTCTGGCGGGTCCTAAAGGAAAAAGTTCATAGATATCTCTAAGTTTAAGACCGGAATCTTTGCAGATTACACGTACCATCGGGGCAAGTCCTTTTTCTTCATAATTGCTACGGATTATGCGAATTACTTTCCAATGATTTTCAGTCAAATCGTTGATGCCGTCAGTTTTTGCAATTTCTTTAGCTAATTCATCATTCCATTTCTCAGGTTCTTGCATGAATCCGTCGCCGTCTAATTCTACTTCGTAATTTCCCAGTTTTGTTGTTGCCATATTGATTATAAATTTTGCTGCAAAATTAAAATTTTTTTTTGAATTTTTTGGGTAATAGGAAAGAAATAAAAACCGACCATACTCGGCAATGTGCTCTCAATTAACGTCCGACATATTTAAATCCTTTCCAAAGAATGTGCAAATCATGCTTGATTTGATAGTCTTGTTCGTAAACCACATTCAATTTTCGGAGCATATTCCGGTCGCTTGTAGTCAGGAGTTGGGCGTCGGTAGGGTAGAGTACTCCTTTTTTCAGAGGAGAGAGATTTTCAGATTCCTCCGGGCAGTAGCCAACCCATGATTTGTTGCCTGTTAGTACGGAAAAAATATTTTTGCAGTAATTGTTCTTTTTTGTCACAAACCAAATGTTGAAAGGCAATGACAAGAGCAGCAAAATCGAGAAAGCAAAGTCAAAAGCTCTTTTTTTTAATCGATTTTCTTTTTTGCTGACAGGATGAAGCCAATGGGAGAATAGTTCTTCAGTCGTATTTATTGAATTGCTTCCTATAATTGAATTGCCCTCTTGGGAAGCAATTTTAAAATCAACTTGAAAATGGTTCATTTTAGATATCAAATCAATAATTTGATCACTTTCCAGATTATTGGAGCAAAAGAGTACTTCATTTATTTTGTAAAGAGTGATTATATCATTGATTTGAGAAAGTGAACCGAGAGTATGATTATCCGATGACTCCTCAGCTGACAGGGTGACAATTCCGGTAAATTGTGTTTTTTGGTAAAGGGCATGCACCAAATTTCTAATTTTTTGAGCTTCTGAGAGGCTTCCCACAATAACAATCCTTCGGTTTTCTTTAGCTCCGAGCATATATTTTCGGATATTGAGTTTATGAAGGATGTAGCGGATACTATTCATCGCAATCACGGTCCACATAGCTCCAAAAATTATGATAGCTCTGGAATAACGAAAGCTCTCAGGCAATAGAGCATAAACCAACAGAATGGCAATAGTGCCGGCAATGATTCCCTTGTTAGTCCGGCTGAGTTGAATGGGTTTTTGATAGCCTCGGAAAAAGAAAGTTGCCAACAGCCATATCAGTATGTAAATTGGAATGACCAGTAGTTTATATTCTTGGGGAAATGCACTGTCTCTTGGTGCCAACACGGCCTCTTCCCAATATTGTGACAGTGCCAGCATCCCGGCATATATAACTGCAAAATCAAGTATAGGGAGCAAGAGGGAAATGGCGATCCGTTTTATTAAAGCCAAAGAAGCGCGAAACCAAATAGCAAAATTGATCAGCCAGTTGAACAGTCTGGCATTCTTTTGCGAAAAATGCTTTTTTGCAAAGATTTGCATAGCATGATAGAATACAAAAACATAGTTCAGCGTCCCTTTTTTAGTGCTTTCTCCTTTATAGTGAATAATGCTTGTTTTGGGGAAATAGTAGTTTTTATTTCCTGTTTTGAGAATTCGGTAGGAGAGGTCAATATCTTCCCCGTACATAAAATAATCTTCATCCAGATAGCCTGTCAGTTCGAGGACACTTTTACGAATCATCATAAAGGCACCTGAAAGTACTTCGACAGGATGTACTTCATTGTTGTTGAGGTAAGTAAGATGATAAGAGCCGAATCTTTTGGATTTAGGAAACAACTTCGACAGACCGAATATTTTGTAAAATGCCACGTTAGGCAATGGGAGACCACGTTTTGATTCGGGGAGGAACTCTCCTTTCCCGTTAATCATTTTAACTCCCAATCCACCGGCATCTTTCGTTTTATCCATAAAATCAAGGCATTTTTGCAAAGTGTCTTGTTGAATGATCGTATCAGGATTCAGCAACAGCACAAATTCGCCATGTGTCATTTTTAAGGCTTGATTATTGGCACGTGCAAAACCTACATTTTCTTTATTGGCAATAAGATGAACTTCTGGAAATTTGGTTGCGACCATCTCCTGTGAACCGTCAGTAGAATTATTGTCAACCACAAATAATTCCGAATCAATATTCTCCATTGCCTTATAGACTGAACAGAGACATTGTTCCAAAAAGTATTTTACATTATAGTTGACAATAACAATGCTTAACTTCATAGCATCCTTATATTAAAAATAGGCTAAGACAGTCTTTTTAGAAGTAACTTTGTCGCCGAGTTTTACTGCAATTTGGGCATCCAGAGGCAGAAAGACATCAACACGCGAGCCGAACCGAATAATTCCCATTTCTTCGCCCTGCTCAGCTATTGAGCCTGGTTTTGCGTAACAAACGATCCTTCTTGCCACAATTCCGGCGATTTGCCTGAATAAGACAACTTCCCGTTCGTTTTTCCGCACAACTATGCTGTTGTGTTCATTGTCTATGGATGATTTTGGAAGTTTGGCAATCAGATACTTTCCGGGATGGTAGGCTACATATTCTACAACACCATCAATCGGATAAGAGTTAACGTGAACATTATTGGCAGACATGAAAATTGAAATTTTCATCCTCAGATCCTTAAAAAACTCAGATTCGAAAAATTCCTCAATGGCCACTATTGTCCCATCGGCAGGAGAGATAACTCCATTTTCCAGTTTATTGATAACTCTGGAGGGAACTCGGAAAAAACGGATGACAAAAAAGAGAATGCCAATTCCGACCAAAGAGACAAATAGATGAAGTAAGGTAAATAGGATGGAGGTAAAAAGAAAATAGATAAAAAGTGATAAACTAACAACTAATGTAGCGATTAAAATCGATACATATCCTTCTTTGTGAATTCTCATTGTCTGTATTAAAATGAAATTATAAATCCTAAATTCTATTCTTTAACGAATAGAATATAGGTGTTTACTGGAACATTATTGTTGTCACTGGCGCGGGTAATGATTCTCCTTGGGTATTGAAGGTCATTATATTGGTATTCGTAGCTTGTGGTAACATCAGTTGAAATATATCCATCTATTTTAGTAACACATTTTTCCAGAACTTTGTTATTTTTTGAGTACCCTTTTAAGTTGGCATAAACGTATGAAAGCCCGAAATAGGGATTGACCCCTTCATCGTAAGTGTAATCAGTGACAGAAACAATATTATAGTCAGGAATTGTAGTCGCAACATTTGTGATGTTATGGTTCTTTTCATCGTATGTAACTATTGAGATAGAATAAAGGACGAGGCTCTTCATTTCCTGTTTGGCAAGGTTTTTCAGTAATTCAGGATTATCCCCGACAAAAGTACGGTAAAAGTCAGATTGCAAAATCTTATCTATAGAATTGAAAAATTCTCTGTCGTAATTGGTAGTAACAGTGGAAATATTGTCGTTAATATCTCGAACGAATTTTACCTCTTCTCTAAGGGCTCCATTCATAGTGTATTCAATTTTGGATAAGAATTTGTCAACATAGGTAAGTTGTACAGATTCTTCAATATCAAATTTATTTAGATGGGTTATTTTGTTTACTGTATGGTCTTTGTTATATTCAAAATAGTAGTACAATCCATCTTTGAGAGTAATACTGACAAGATCTTTCTTTTCATAATTAAAAATTTGATCAGCATCACCAACATCACTTCTAAACCAGATTTTACTTATTTTACACTTTGGATTATATATTTCGTCGTGTTTACATGAGGTTAGCAGTGAGACAAATAATATGGCAATTGATAAAATGATAAATGATTTTTTCATTTGATATATTTATTATGATGAATTGTAATTTTCTTTTTACTGCCTGCAAAAATACAAAAATTGTTTATAAATAAAAAATGTAATCAAAATTCCTCATTTTTATTATTTTTGTGGTTCAAAACTATTTTTATGTCTAAAGATATCGATAATAAATACAGATTTTTAATAGAATATTTTTCTTTAACTAACCCAAATGCAGCATCCGAGCTTGTATATAAGAATCCATTTGAGTTATTGGTTTCTGTTGTCCTTTCGGCTCAGTGTACAGATAAAAGAGTCAATATGATAACACCTGCACTCTTTGCAGCCTATCCCAATCCGGAAGAAATGTCAAAAGCATCTGTTGAAGATATTTATAAATTAATTTATTCAGTTTCTTATCCTAACAATAAGGCCAAACATTTGAGTCTTATGTCGAAGATGTTGGTGGATGACTTTAATTCCGTTGTTCCGGATAACATTGACCAATTGCAAAAGCTTCCGGGAGTGGGGCGTAAAAGTGCCAATGTGATTTTGTCTGTAATTTATAAAAAACCTGCTATGGCAGTTGATACGCATGTTTTCAGGGTATCAAACAGATTGGGAATTGTGAGAAATTCTAAAAATCCGCTGGAAACGGAAAGACAGTTGGTGGCACATTTTCCACAGGAATTGATTGCCATTGCTCATCATTGGCTGATTTTGCATGGGCGTTATGTTTGTCTTGCACGGAAACCAAAATGCGAAAGTTGTGGACTGACTTCAGTATGTGATTATTACATTAAAAGCAATAAGACTGATTTATAATTCAATATGCTCCCACAAACTTTTAAGCGATGGATAAGAGTTTGCCAGGTTTATATCAACCATGCTTTTAGGGACCCATTCAGCCAATGAAATATCTTCTTCTGTTTGAGGTATCAATTTCTCATTTCCCTGATTATGCATGACAAACCAGTAGGTCTCTTTGAGAATAAGCTGCCCGCATAATTCATAAGTGTGAAAAGTTGACGGGAGTTGTTTACTAATGCAAAAGTCCCGAATACCTGTTTCTTCAGCTACTTCACGCATTGCTGCCAATTCAGGGGATTCGCCTTCTTCAATCTTCCCTTTTGGGAAATCCCATTTGTTTCTTCTGAAAATCATTAGAACTTCTCTCTCTTTGTTGATTACAATTCCTCCGGCAGCATTAATAATACTATAGTTTACAAAGTATTGAGAGAAACTCTCCTCATTTAAAAAGTCGAGATGGTTATTTTTGAAAAAAACTCTTATCGGAAATTGCATGTTAACAAATATTAAATCGCCGCAAAAATAAGCTAATTATCCCAAAAGTTGTATTTTTGCCGATATTTTAATACGATGAAGCTTTTTAAACGACTCATTCGATATGTATTTCCTTTTAAAGGGAATATTGTCCTGATTCTACTATTTAACCTTCTCTATTCTCTTTTTTCAATTTTTTCGCTTACAATGGTGGTGCCCTTTCTATCGGTACTCTTCGGTCAGACTGAAAAGATTGCTGAAAAACCTGAATTAGCCTTCAGTATTGATTCAGTTACTTCTACTTTTTATTATTACATGGGAATAATTATTGATAAAAGCGGTCAGGTATCAGCCCTTATCTATATTGCCGTGACGATGATTATTCTTTCTTTTCTCTCCAATCTATGCAGATATATGGGGCAATATTTTCTTGCTCCGATAAGGGCAGGAATTCTTAGATCATTCAGGAAGGATATTTACAATAAAATGATTATTCTGCCGCTTTCTTTTTATTCGGATAAAAAGAAAGGAGATGTGATGAACAGAATAGGCTCTGATGTTCAGGAAGTTGAATGGTCCATAATATCAACAATACAGACTTTTTGCAGAGATCCTTTTTTGATGGTCGTTTATCTGATCACTCTTTTTTCAGTTAGTTATAAGCTGACTTTGGTTTCTTTGGTGGTATTGCCCCTCTCCGGTTACATTATTGCCGTCATTGGAAAAAGTATCAAAAAGAACTCTGTAAAGGCGCAGCAGATATTGGGAATGCTAAGTGCCAAATATGAAGAAACTATCAGTGGGCTCCGAATTATCAAAGGATACAATGCCATTGACCATGCCTCTGATGCTTTTAAACAGGAGAACAAACTTTTTTCTTCCATTAATACTAAAATATACCGTATCAATGATTTGGGTTCACCCTTAATTGAATTTTTAAGCATTCTCTCTATAACAGTTATTTTGCTCATAGGAGGAAAACTGGTTTTATTGGATACCGGTATGCAAGGAGAGCTGTTGGTAATGTATCTTTTGGTTTTTGCCCGTATGATTCCCCCTGCCAAACAGTTGGTTGCAGCCAATTATACTATACAGAAAGGAATGGCTTCAGCCCAACGAATTTACCAGATTATTGACGGAGAAGAAATTATTACCGAATTGCCCGACCCTGTCAGAATTGATTTTTTTAAAGATAAAATTGAATATAAGCATGTTGGCTTTTCTTATCAGGGGAATTTGTTAATTGATAATAATAAAGAAGTTTTGCACGATATTAACATTACGCTCAAGAAGGGGGAGGTCATTGGTCTCGTTGGCTCATCCGGAAGCGGGAAATCAACTTTGGTTGACATGCTGCCCCGTTTTTATGATGTTACCAAAGGGAAAATATTGATAGATGGAATTGATATTAATAAATATTGTATTAGTGATTTAAGAGAGCTCTTCGGAGTTGTTAATCAAGATGTTATACTCTTTAATGATACAGTCTTTAATAATATTGCCTTCGGAAAAAAGAGTGTTACCCCGGAGATGGTGATTGAGGCTGCGAAAATTGCCCAAGCTCATGATTTTATTATGGAAATGGAGAATGGATATGATACCGTCATTGGCGACAGGGGAATGATGTTGTCAGGGGGGCAACGTCAGCGATTGAGTATTGCCCGTGCTCTTTTAAAAAATCCTCAAGTGCTGATTCTTGATGAAGCAACTTCGGCTCTGGATAATGAATCTGAATACCTCTTTCAGCAAGCACTGGATACAATTCTCGAAAATCGCACAGCCATTCTGATTGCCCACAGGCTTTCAACCATACGACATACTGATCAGATTCTCTTTATAGATAATGGCTCTATCGTAGAACGTGGAACACACAATGAACTGATGCAACTGAAGGGAGCTTACTACAAATTCTGTCTCTTGCAAAAAATCAATTAATATGACTTTCCGAGTCATACAATTTTTGTATCTTTGCACCCGAAATAATTAGTCTGTTTCAAGATTATTAATGCTTTAGGATGGAAGATTTTGATGAACAAGAGGTAGAAGAACTCTTAACAAAATTTAAAAATATGATTAATTCCGGAGAGTCAAATTTTTTTGACTCTGATGAAATGGAACTGATTATTGATGAGTTAATGCGCAATTTTGACTTTAATAATGGTAGTAAAGCTATCGATTATGCGATTTCTTTGTATCCTTCCGACTCTTTTTTCAGAATTCTTAAAGTGAAGAAACTAATTTTGGAACTCAAACTTGATGATGCGGAAGAAGAACTGAATGAGATTGAGCAAATGTTCCCCCCAACTCCTGAATTCTACCTCGAAAAAGTGCTGCTTTCTCGCATGACAGGAGAAGATAATAATACTTTCTCTTTGTTGCAGAAAGCACTGAAACTGGATGAAGAGGATCCTGAAATTCATTTTATGCTTGCTTATGAGTATTTGAAAAAAAGAAATATTTCCCAGGCTCTGCAACATGCTTCTTTTGCTCTGAATGCTGATGAATCTTTTGATGAACAACTGTTTACTTATTCCTACCTTTTCGAGGAGAATAAGCAATTTGAAGATGCAGTTGCTTTGTTCTCTGCTCTTTCGGATCGATTTCCGCTACTTAAAGGTACTTGGTTCGGGTTGGGACTTGCTTACAGCTGGCTCTCTGATTACAATAATGCTATTCAATCTTATGAACTTGTCTTGAGTCTCGATGATACTACTGCAACTGCTCATTTCAATATCGCAAACTCTTACTATGAACTTAAAGATTATAGCAAAGCTCTTTCTCACTATCAACAGGCTTTCGAAATTGATGATCAGGATTATAATTCTCTGACCAGTATCGGTGATTGCTATTCCATGACCGATAATCAGCAGCATGCCCTTGATTATTATCATAAAGCATTGTCAATTAATCCAAATCATCCTGAAGCTATCATGGGTATTGTTTCGATATTGAAACAGACAGACAGGATGGATGAAGCTATCATTTTTATTGAAAAAGCGTTTTCTCTTTCACCCCAAAGTTTTGAATTGCTATTCTCAATTATAGAATATTATAAAGAAGACGAACAAACCGAAAAACTTAAAAATCTATTTAATATTACCCTTGAGCAGGTGGAGAATAAAGCTGATTTTTTTAAATTTTTCACCCACTATTGCTGCCAGAATGAACTCTATAACTTCGGCATTGAGATTTTATTGGAACATCTTCATGATGAAATTGCCGATGATATGATTCTCTACTATTTGGCGGCAATGTATTATCTTACCGGTAATATTCCCTATGGTAACGACTACCTGAAAAATGCCCTCCTCATGAATTATGAGGAATATGAATCTTTTCTGGCTATTGATTCGGTGCTCCAATCCTTTTCAGAAATCAATGAATTAATCGCATTATATAGACCCTAATGAAAAAATTACTGCTTATTTCTGTTTTATTGTTGGTCGTTTTTCAACTTTATTCACAGATTCCTCAGGATTCTGTTCAGTTGAAGGAAGAGAAAAGTACAACTTGGGTTGGATCTGTTATCAATTGGTATTCCGACAATCTTAATTATGGTACTATAACTCTGCTGATGGCCGTGGAAAGTTCTTTTATTCCTTTCCCTTCGGAGGTGGTGGTTCCTCCGGCTGCTTATTCTGCCTGCAACCCTGATAATGCTTCGCTTTATGTTACGGATAATAAATTGATTAATGTTGCAATTGTAGTACTTTTTGCTACTTTGGGAGCCCTTATTGGGGCTATTGTCAATTATGTCCTCGCATTCTTTTTGGGCAGACCAATAGTCTATTGGTTCGCCGATAGCAAAGTGGGGCACCTAATGCTTCTTGATGCCGATAAAATTAAAAAAGCGGAGGATTATTTTGTCCTTCACGGCAATTCTTCCACCTTTATCGGCCGCTTGGTCCCCGGTATCCGTCAGTTGATTTCTATTCCGGCAGGCTTGGCAAAGATGAAAATAGCCCCCTTCCTTTTATACACTATGCTTGGTTCCTGTCTTTGGAATACTATTCTCGCTGTTTTAGGTTATATTGCTCATGGACAACAAGATCTGATTAATAAATATAGTGATGAACTTTCCTGGGGATTGCTTGCTTTGGGAATTGTTTTTGTATGTTATCTTATTTATAAAGGTTTTAAGAAAAAAAATAATAAAGAGAACGACAAGACAGAAACTGATCCTCAGGTGTAATTGCCATGAAAGAGTTCGGTATCATCGGATTTCCCTTGAACTATAGTTTTTCTCCGACTTGGTTTAATGTCGAATTTCTGCGCAAAGGTGTTGATGATGTATCTTATGGGGTATTTCCTCTAACTTCTCTCTCGGATTTGGATGCTTTTATTTTGCAGCATCCCGCCCTGCTGGGATTGAATGTGACAATGCCCTACAAAAAGGAAATCATTCCGTTATTAAGTGAATTGGATCCGGTTGCTGCTGCTGTTAATGCCGTGAATACAGTTAAAATTGTTCGTCATGGGAAAAAGTATATTCTTCTTGGCTACAATACCGATGTGGTTGGATTTGAACAATCACTGACAAATGGATGGAAAATAAATAGGTTATCTGCTTTGGTCTTCGGTACCGGAGGAGCAGCACAAGCAGTAGGGTACTGCCTTCACAAACTTGGGATTCCCTATTCCTTTGTCTCCCGAAATCCAATTGAAAATGGGTTTACTTATGATGACCTAACTCCTGAAATTATTTCACATCATCATTTGTTGATTAATGCTACTCCTATAGGCAGTTTTTCTTGTGAAATAAAGGTCTTGTCACTTTCTTTTGAGACAATCAATGAACACCATTTTTTGTTTGACCTGAATTATAATCCCGAAATGACTCCTTTCCTTGAAGAAGGTTATAAAAGAGGTGCCAAAATAAAAAATGGAATGGAAATGTTGTATCTGCAAGCTCAGGAAAGTTGGAAAATATGGGATTTGCCCTGAGCAAATAGTTGCCGATTAAAAGAATAGAATATCCTTAACCACCTCAAGCCCCATCTCTTCATTTAATTTTTTGATGATATCCGTTCGCCGACCCATCAGTTCAAATTTTAGGGAAGCATTCATAATCTGAACATAGAGGACTCCGTTTTTGATTTTTACTGATTTCGTATTCGAAACAATAAAATTACCCATCGATTTATGCCACAATTCCACAATCTTTTGCTCATTGAATAGTGTTTCTTTCTTATTTTTAGAAAGAAAATTATGAATCAGGTCATTCATGGAGTGTTCATTCATCACAAGTGCAATTATGTGGCAAAGATAAAGCAAAATCTTCAATTGATGCGTTGCAGAAATGATTTTAGGAGTGATAAAAGCGTTCAAAAAATCAAAACAGGTGCTGTTTTTCAGAAAAAAAATGTATTTTTGCAGCCTTAAAATGAAAGCGGAAGTGGCGTAATTGGTAGCCGCGCCAGACTTAGGATCTGGTGCCGAGAGGCGTAGGGGTTCGAGTCCCCTCTCCCGCACGAAGGCCTCGAATCGACGAGGTTTTTTTTTGAAAATTAATCCGTATCTTTGCCAACACTATTAAAGTGATAGGTTTTTCTATGAGTATCTTTATATTAAAACACACATACAAAATTAGAATAATCGCAACATCGTTGTTGCTGATGTGGTTTTGTCCTGCTGTTTTGGGACAAAGATTCATACGTTCTGATTCAGGACCGAGTCCTATTCAACGCCGTTGGTATGTAAGTGACTATGAAACTATTATTACCCAAAATCTTCATCCCAAAGGTAGGACAGTTGATTTGAGATGTTTGAAAGCACAAGTACGTGGAAAAGTGAAAACCATAATTCAAACCTCTGTCAATTATGATACTGTAGGGAGCAACATCTGCATTATAAGTCACAAAAAAAGGAAAGAGAATTACAAATTGGCAAAATGGTTGGTTTTTGGTCCAGATACGGTGGTCTTCTTTTTTAATGATAATGGCCAACAACAGTCGGTGTCTATCCGTTCAAAATCTGTGGTTGGATATAGAAAAGGTCTTAAGAATAATTGGGGTATAAATAGCAAAGGACCGATTAAAATATCCTATTCGCTTTTTAAAATATTTTTTTACGTAAATCAAAATGGTCGGATTGTCAGTACACATCAAACAGTAAATTGTGGTGAAGTTCCATTGTTGGATTTCAGTTGTCTTGATTCAACCACTATTGATAATAAAACAGACTTCAGTAATGTCAGTTATAGTTATGATTCATTAGGACGTGAAATTAGAACTTGTACCAATGAAGAGGAATGTTTGGGAACTATTGGTTATGCTGTTCCTAATGATAACTTTTACAATGGTTGTCCAGTCAAAATAATTAAAAAAATTGTCACTGCATTTGATACTTACGGAAATATTACTTATAGGAGTTATTTTGATTCACAAAAATCAGAAATACCTGATTTGGAAATGATTTTGGATTACAGATACGATGATGTTGGCAATTGGACACACTGCGACTATTATGAAAATAGTCGACTTATGCGGCATATTGAGCGCGACATTGTCTACTATTAGAATTTGGGAAGGAAAAGCATATTTTAAAGGCTTGATAACTGAAAGACTGTCAACAAATGTGTTCCTTATTCCATTCAATAAAATCAACTACCTTATGAAAGTTTTCCATAAAGATTCGTTAATATGGCATGCATCCCGCACTGAAAAAAGAGATTCTTCTGAATCTCTTTTTTAATTTTATTTGATACTTTGGTTCATCAAAATACTTTCATTGTCTGAAGCTATATGCCGTTGGAGATTTAGGAAATTATTCCTTCTTTCTTATCTCCAAAGCCAAGGCGGAACTAAGTTGCTGGCTACTATCAAAACGCTAATTAACATTTTTAGCCTTAATGATTTTTTCTACATCTTTTGTAAATCCTTCATACCAACCACAGGAATTCCAAATAACCTGCTTCGTTTTCATATCGATAAGGAATAATTGTGGATACCCCCGACAGGTACTCCCCATTTTCTTTGCCATATCCATATCATAACCACTACTATAGGCACAGACAACATCACATTTCAGATTAAGATTTCTAATAACTTTGCTGATTTTAGCGGTGTCTTCGTCTGAAGCATTGATACTTACCATTTTTAATAATGATTCATCATAAAGTGTATCTATGGATGACAATTCGAACATTGCCATTCTGCAGGGATGACAAGCAACATACCACATATCTATCAACAGAAATCGAGACTTTATACTGTCGGAATAGATAGTGTCGCCCGACAATAAAGGTAATTTCCATTCGGGCATAAAAAACAGCGTGTCTTGTTGAACAACTTACTGACTATTTTGAATCCATTTACTACCGTTTTTTATTACAGATTGCATAACGGAATCGCAGAAATGTTCCCTAAAAACCGAATCTTTTTTCGATTGTTCATTAGCATATTGCAGGTCATACCCTTTCCTAATTTTTTCAAACATAAAACTAATGGTATCTAAAATATCAGGGTGAATATATTCATATAGTTGACATTCAAAAATATCCGTCTTGCCATACATCCATTCCATTTTAAAATAAATCAACGAATTTTCTTCCTGTACAAAATTAAAAGTTTTACTGTCAAATTCCCATTCCGCAATCCTCTCGGAGTAAATATCGTCATCAGGGTAGAATATTTTGTACCTAATATTTTTTTTGTTGATTTTAGGAGAAATGCGTTTAAATTTACAATTTTTCCATTCTCCAGTAATAATATCGTAATCTGTCGGATAAGAAAAATTACTACTGTAATTAGGATCATGTTTAGCATCTGAGAAATCGTCAGTATAGTAATATCTATTATATTTATGATCTTTTTGATTAAAACTTGTTACAAGTATATTGGCCGACTTACAATAAATACTTGAATCATATGGGGAATTGATATAAGCAATAAATTTAATATCTTTAGGCGTTGAGATAAAAAAGTCCTCTTCCATCGGCATAACCGCAGTATCATTATCATTAATGTAAGTGCATTGCAGCTTAACATATCTGGATTTTACTTTGTCTTGTTTTTCTACAAATTTGAGCAATAATTTGGGAATTTGTCCAAATGAGTATTGAGGTGTTGAAAATATAGCAAGCATCAAAAGAATACTTGCTACAAGGAAACGATTTGTTTTATTCATAAGAGGGAAAATATTAATAAAGTTCTGACGAAATTGTCATGTGCTAAGATTTAAATATTATAATAAAAAAAAGACAAAAAAATTTTATCCTTTTAAGATTCTAAAGTGTTTTATTTTTTCCTCTTATATTTGAAAAGAAGAAAAGCGACAACTAAACCAAGGACTATTGAAGTTGAAATAGAAGAACTTATTTGATTTTTGCTCAAAAACAATTGTTAGGATATATTATCTCCAAATGTATTTACTAAGCTATAAATAAGATTCATTAAAATAATTGTTATTAATGCTACATAGAACATACTCCTAATAATAACAATATCAAATTGTTTCTTCCTTAAGAATAACCAGATAACAATACCTACTACAATTGATAATACAAAGGGTCCGATATAAAACAATATTTTCATTTTAAATATATTTTGTATGAATGCGTTAAAAGATTTTTCTGTAAAATTTCAAGTGCAAATGTATTAAAAAAATAATATGAAAATTAAATTTTTATTTAATCAGATTAAAATAATTCTTCTTTTGGTTTTTTTTGACTCTTGTGGAACAAAGAAATTAATTAAATCATCATTTTTGGGATGGTGTATTTCTTTTATCACTTTTGTATCTTCCTTTTATATTGAAAATTGGATGAGATTTTATTATTCTTTACATCGCCACTCTCCCGTAATTCTTTAACACGTTCCGTCCCTTCAAAAAAATCTTTATCAATAAAAATAAATAAAACACTATCCACGTCCCGGATTTGTTTAATATGTTTTACAATTTGCTTATCCGATTTAGTGATAAAAGTTACTCTATCCGAAACGACCGTATATTGATATCCCTGTAGCCATGATTGGTCAAACGGAATGGTATCTTTATTAACCAATCTTCTATTTATGATATCTTTTAAATAAACCGTATCTTTTTCTGGCTGATGAATTTCATTAAAGAACGTCGATTTTCCCTGAACAGTATCTCCGAATCTACAACCGATACATTTACTTGGCACAATCAATTGGGTTTGATTGTCAAAAAACAATCCTCTTGGATCAAAGGATGAGAGAAAATCCTCTTGGGCATTGTACAAAACAATATAATGGATTTTTCTGTTTTTCAATTGTTTGTAAATGACAGATTCCGCTTGGGGATAAGAAGAATATATCTGCGGATTTTGAAATCCCAGCATCGATCTTACCATTAACCCACAGGAAGAGAGCTCTATCCCGAGGAAAACGATGATAATGATTGTTTGTGTTTGTTTTTTTAATAATAATATATTTTTCATGAAAGTTTATTGATTTTAGTGTTATTAATAAAATCTGTGTGGAGTATGTTTCACCCCACACAGATCACTGTTAAACTAATCTATCTGAATCTTTAATTGTGTTTTCCCATAACATGGAAGAGTATCAACTTCGTATATTACACAGGCGTTATCATAATTTTTGTATTCATATACTTTTGGTAAAATAGTTATCCCTTTGCTGATTGAATATTTACTTACCATGTCACTGGAAAGATTATCCTTGGAAATAAAGACAGGCTCATCTACTACGAATTCTTCTTCAGCTTGCTCTAAATCTTTTATAAAATATAAAGTGGCGGTTTTGTTATCTATATCATAATCCAAAAAACCGGAACTATTGTTTGTCAATCCACTCTGGGGAGTTAGAACACAGATCCCGAAACAGGCTATACAGTTACAAATTTTTCCGTCTCTTGGTCTTTCATATATATTGCGATGAAAATTTCCCTCTACTATTACACTATTTCCTATCTCTAAAAACCAAATCACCTCTACTTTACCCTTAAGAGAAGAATTCCTGCCATCTTGGGTGGCAATATCTTGAATTGGTTCTTCTTTATTACATGCAATAAAAATAGTGATACTTGTTAAGATCGCTGCTAATATTACAACTGATATTTTTATTTTATTTTTCATAATTTTCTTTATTTGAGTTAGTTGAAAATAATTTTTAGTTTGCCATCTCGGCGAACTTTTTTGTATATTTGTCGCTGAGACTTTTTTGTGCAATCGTTCCAAACATTCCGATATATGCCTTAGGTGCTTGGCAGCAGAGTGGGGTAAATTTTCTTTTCAAGGGTCAAAATACCTTTCTCTGCAGGGCACCTTTTTCATTGCCTTCCGTCAACAGGCGCACAAAATGACGGAGGCTAAGTCAGGATAAGTTTGTTTTACAAAGCAAAAAAATAGCAGAAGAGTTATTAAAAGTGCCTTTACTTTTTTGCTTGAATATTACTTTGAACATAATTCATCGTTTTTAGGAAGAGACATTGTTTTAATTAACTTGATAAAATTGTACTGTTTTAATGCTGTAAAATTAAATAACTTACTTCAATTTAGAACTTTAGACCGGTATTGTAATTTTGCTAAAATTATAAATTCTATTCTTTCTACACAAACCGACGTGCAAATGTATTAAAAAATATAATATGAAAGTAGAATTTTTCTTTAAAAATCACTTTTTTAATTATTTTGTTAATTTTCTTTAGAATTCATTGTTTTAGCGAGTGAGAGACAACTGAGCTCCCACAATCCTAAACAGGGAATTTTAAACGCCCGGAATTTAAATCTGCTTCGGTTTTTTGAATCTTCACATGGTAAAATAATCGTATTTTTGTCCGCTGAAATGAAAATTAAAAATGAATAAGATGAAGACAATCATGATTACCGGGGCATCCGGCGGGTTTGGCGAGGTTATTGCCAAAAATCTTAGTAAACAAAATCTCAAACTTATCATCACGGGACGGAATGCATCGGAAGTTTTACCCTTGGTTTTCGATGTTCGCGATTTCAATGCCTGCAAAGCCGCTATTGATTCTATTCCTGATAATTTTAAAGATATTGATGTGCTCATTAATAATGCTGGTCTTGCTCTTGAACTTAATACTATCGATAAAGGAGATATCAACGACTGGGAACAGATGATTGATACCAACGTAAAAGGATTGCTTTATGTCACCAGATTGGTTTCCCCACGAATGGTGGAACGCAAATCGGGGCATATTATCAATATAGGGTCTATATCAAGTTATGAAGTTTATAAAGGTGGAAATGTCTATTGTGCCACCAAACATGCCGTGCTGGCTTTGTCTCAGGCTATGCGAATGGATTTTCTGGCGCATAATATAAAAGTTACCCTCATCGCCCCGGGAGCTGCCGAAACTAACTTTTCGGTTGTTCGCTTTCACGGCGACAAGGAGCGTGCCGATAAGGTTTATGAAGGTTATGACCCTCTGACAGCCCAGGATATTGCCGATGTTGTCGATTTTGTCCTTTCG
>JAGVVH010000428.1 GCA_019135895.1 Bacteroidota bacterium
AGTCCAAACCTTGTCAGTCCGCCAAGTCCACTACCAATAAATATGTAAATGATTTCTTTCAATTTTCTGTCTGCTTAATTTTGTAGGGTGTCGTCATAGGGTTGCAGGTAACGGATGGCGGTATGAAACGTTGGGGAGTCCGGAGTTACTTCACTATCAAGGTACAATAAACCTTGATGCGAGAGATGTCGTTTGCATAACCACTTAAACCCCAATGTTTTATACCGCGTGTTATGCCCTGTGCTTTGTTCTTCCAGTCTGTCAGACAGTGCGTTGGCAAGACATACTCTTTTGCAATTTTTGGCCAAGCGATGGCCTGTGTGAATTGCAAATGTGTATGGCTTATGTGCTGGCATTTTATTCATCAGTTTTTGCTAATAATTTGTCTTCTAAATCACTTTTAAATTCATACTTAATTAATTTTCCATTTCTCAAATGGTCAAAGAATACATCATATGAATTAGGACTTAGAAAATGAAAATGATATTTTTCTTTAATTCCTTGTTTTTCCAATTCTTTATTGAGATCTTTAAAGTGCTGAACACCATATCTCAGTTTTGCTTTATTCTCATCACTAACATCGCCATCTGCTTTTATTTCAATAACTACGAAATGCTCTGTTGTGCCATTTTTAAGTTTGATAAAAAAGTCAGGGTTAAAAGATTGTATTTTTGAATGTTTTCCCCCAACTGAAGTAATTGAGTATTCAATTGAATAAAAATTCATATCCCGTGATTTCAACCAGCATTCAATTTTTGCAGCATTATTTGTCTCGCAAAGTTCAGAAATGAATTTCCTTTCAGGCGTGGCTTTTGAAAATGTTAAATCCAGAGGCGTTTTGAATAAGTATTTATTTATTTCTTTGGATGCGCTACGGGGCAAACTTTCATCTTCGATTACTATTTTCAACAATTCTAAATTATTATCGTTGATTTCATTTTTATAGTCGGAGGAATAAAAGACGGTTGAATTGTGTCTCAAATTGCCAAGCGCTAGGCTTTCTCTATTTATATTTTTGGTAGAAATTGTTAAAGGTTTTTGGGCTTCTCTCTGGTAAACAACGGTTTTCCCTGCTTTTCTAAGAAGTGTATTGAAACTGCTTAAAATCTTGTTTCTATTTGTTTCTACCAATCTATCACCTTTGATTCCAACTTTATCCATTGAAGTTCTAATGATTTTAACAATTTCATCTTTGGGCGGTAGTTTTTCTTTCGAATAATCACCAGTTGGTAATTTTAAAATTTTCCCTTCCCAATTTCTGACTTTTAATTCGTTTACTATTTTGTTTGCAATCTCATCAACGGTGTAAGTATTATAATGAATTAAAGTTTTTTTGGAACTTACATATCCTGAAAAATCAGTGTATTCACTTTCTTTTTCGCTTTCTTCAACTTGCGATTGCAGTTCAATAAAACCTTTGGTATAATCAAATTCCTTGTGGTCTTTTGTAGCTTCTTTGGTTGTCGCAATTTTACTGTAATCAATATGATGAACTTGAAAATGATATTGCTCTCTGTCTCCATTTTCAAGCGGAGATGAAAACAAACGCTTTTCTATTTCCAAGATTTCATCTACTAATCCTTTGATATTTCTACTCCAGGCGTCATGGTTAAATATTCTGACTTTTGGTTGGGGTGTTTGATACTCTGGCGGAATTCTTAATCCACGACCTAATACCTGTGCAATTAAAAGTTTGGAATTAAAAGCTCTATCTTCCCAGGGTACAATTTGAAAAACATTTTTCACATCCCAACCTTCTGTAAGCATTGAAACTGAAACTATCCATTCTATGGGATTTGTATATTCATCAACTTCTTTTAGTTTCAGTACATTTGCCTTATGGTCATTGTGCGAAGTAACAATAAGAGTCTTACTTTCAGCTTCTTTTTCTGTAATTTTTTCTTGTTTAACTAAAAACTCAGAAATACCACTGTGCAATCTTCTCGCATTTGAAATGTCTTTTGTGATTAAAATGGTTAATGGCTTTATTTTCCGATAATTCTGTTTATTATGTTGGTGATTATCATATATTTTCTGAAACTTGATATCAATGTCTAAGTCATCATCTTTGCTAACATAGTCCACCATTTTAACCATTTTATCATCAACAGCCTGCCGCAAAGAATATCTGTAAATCACATCATTAAAGTATTCATCGTCAATATAAGCAGTTCCGCTTAATCCAATTATATATTTAAAGTCGAAATCAGAATTAATTAAAAACTCTTTCCACTTTTTTAGGTTCTTACTTTCATTGTCTCTTCCTTCAATCTTATTGAAGATATGATGAGCTTCATCGTTTAAAACTAATGTGTTACCTCCATTGCCATTAAAACTGTCTCGAATTGAAGAGCCAGTAGTTTCATATACAGCATGAATATTTTCAACGCAAATATCACCGTCTTTAATTGTAACATCTGCAGATTTTATTGAGGGATTTTTCCATTTTGCACTCTCAGGAATAGCCTTTAAAAGTTTACTATCGGAACTCAATTCCGTAAACTTTTCCAAAAGACCGTCTTCAATTGTTAAAGAAGGACAAAGTACAAGAACTCTATCAACCAAGCCAAGACCAAGCATAATTTGTGCAATGCCATAAATCACATAGCTTTTCCCTGTTCCTGTTGCTAAATCAACAGATGCAGAAAGTTTATTTGGAATTTGTAAATAACTCAGATAGTCATCGAGGGATGAATAACGGTTTTTTATTTCAACATTTGAATTATCATTCCAGTTTTTTTCAATCAATTCTTTAGTATTGATATATAAACCTGAAGCAAGATAAATAATAACATTTTTAATAGCTTCTTTTTGATATTGACGACCATTAACCAAAATATCCATGTATCGTTCCCAATCATGCAATGGTAGTTGAATAGGGTTATAGTTGGTATCAATTTTTAATACCAAGTCTGAAGTTTTATATCGTTTAATTTCTTCCATATTATTTTATCTCGAACTTTTCTTTAAACTCATTACCAAAAACATCAATGTAGATAATCATTAAATTTTTACCACAGTCTTTTTTTGCGATGACAGGTATTTTCAATTCTTTGGTTTTCTTTAATTCCCCTCCAATATCTTCATCTTCTTGTTTGTTTTTCTTTTTTGGTAAAAGGTCTTCTGCAAAGTAAAATTCATCCATGTCGAATATATTACCATTAAAATTTTTATCAATAAGCACCATTGCTAAACTTTCAAAATTTTCAAGTTCATTACCTTTTTCATCTTCGCTAAAGTCTGAATAAAACCTTTTTATTGAAATTTTGACTTCTTTTGATGTTGTAGTAACCTGTGTTTCAACTTCAGGTTGTTTCATGAAATGAAATCCAATTGCATCGTCTAAATCATTTACATTCTTTTTACTTTGGGGTTGCCTGAATTTTTTAAACTGAACTTTGTGTAATTCTTTTATTATATGATAAGGAACCTTCAGGAAATAATAGCGAACGTTTTCGATTTCGTAATAATCACTTATAAAATCAATATAACTTGCTGGAGCAACAATATATATACGGTTTCCAATTTTTTTACCAATATTGGAATGTAAATTATATAGATAATCTTCATCGACAGAAGCATCTTCAAATTCCCAATATGGCCAAATTAATGCAAAATGCCCATCCTTTCTTTGTCCATCAATTTTAATCCCACTAATTGTCTTTTTTATTGGCTCTATTTCAAACAAATTCGTCACGAATTTTGAATATTCAATTTTGTCTAGATTGAATATTTTTTCAAGGCTATATTGACCAGTATTTACAGCAAGAAAACTTTTTGCCTCTTTCTCGTAAGTTTTGTTTGGGTTATCAAGAGATTTACTTTCGCTGAGATTGGCAATTCTCTTTTGAATAGAATAAAAAGATAATTTTCCTATATCACATGTTATCCACTTTCTATTTAGTTTTTCTGCAACTGCAGCAGTTGTCCCTGAACCTGCGAAGAAATCAAAAACTAAATCACCTTCGTCAGTGGATGCCTTTATAATCCGTTCTAATAATTTTTCTGGTTTCTCCGTTGGATAGGTGCCTTTTCCTCCCTTCATCCTTCCAACATCATCCCAGATATCTTGAATTACTTGTCCTTCTTCTAGTCTTGTGTCAAGGAATGCAACCTTGCAACGTTGTGCACCTTTAGGGTATTTGGGTAAATAGAGATCACCATTTTTAAGCTTTTCTTCCATTTCTTCTATTGTACCTATCCACTGTATTCCAGGCTTTGGACGTGCTCCGCGCCATGTAAAATATTTATCAGGATTATTTCCTTTCCAAGTTGCACGCTCAAGTTTAAAGATTCTGGCACCTTCAGGAATTGGTTCTGACTTTTTTAGAATGGTACCATCTTTTAACTTCATCCATGAATATTCTTTAATAGCGGACTTAGATAAACCGACCGTTATATCTGCCCAATTATAAAGAGTGTCAGTTTGTTTTCCATAGTAAAGAATTACATCATGTATATTTCCGTACCTTTTTTTTGCATCGTTGTGTGGGTCACTTCTTTGCCAAATTATTTCATTTTTAAAAAAATTCTCTCCGAAAATCTCATCAAGTACAATTTTTATATAATGAGACTTTTTAGTATCTAAATGAACATAAATAGCTCCGTCCGGAGCTAGTAATTCACGTGCGACAATTAATCTTTTTCTTAAAAATTCAACAAATTCTGAACCTTTGGTTTTATCTGAATATGCTTTTTTTCCACTATTTGTTTTAAAATCACTTTCTGTTGCAAAAGGTGGGTCGATGTAAATCAGTTTAATTTTGCCTTTAATCTTATCTTTTATTAAAGGGTCTTTATTCTCATAGATTGTTTTAAGTAATTGGAGATTGTCTCCAAAAGCAATAATATTTCTCCAACCATCACCCCATGCTTCTCGTTTCCCATTAAAAACCTTTTCTATCTGCAGAGGTACAGGAAAAACGCCATCTTCATTTGCCAGAACGTCTTCCTTGCGCATTTTTCCACCATAAACCAATTCATATTCCTTCTGCTGAGTTGGAAATAATTTGTATTTGTAGTCAAGTGGAATATTTTCTCCCTTTTGTAGCCGATTGATTAAATCTTCTATTTCATATTTTGATAAATCCATATTCATATTTTATAAAAGTCCTTTGCTTTGAAAACTAAAATGGTCATTTTTAGTAACAATAATATGGTCGATAACTTCGATGCCTAAAAGCTTTGCTGCATCACAAAGTTGTTTTGTTATTCTAATGTCAGCCTCCGAAGGTTCAACATCATTTTCCGGGTGATTATGAACAAAGATAATTCCTGCTGCCCGGTCGGTTAGTGCATCTGAAAAAATCTCTCTTGGATGAACAAGACTGAAATTAATAGTTCCTTTAAAAACTGTTCGCTTTTCAATTATTGTAGATGCACCGGTCAAGGTTATTGTGATAAAATGTTCTTGTTTTTTGTTTCTTATTTCGGAAACCTGCGCTAATACGTCTTCTGTATTATTTATTTTTTGTTCAGGTTTAATTAAATATCGTTTTGCTAACTCAAATGATGCAAGTATTTGTCCTGCTCTTGCTGCTCCAACTCCTTGTAAAGCTTCTAATTTTTCAAAAGTCAGATTTTCTTTTTCAGTTTCAATTAGTTTCAATATGTCATTGGCTAACATTGTAACATCACGACCTTTTATTCCTTTACCAAGTATTACCATTAATAATTCCTTACTTGTCAAGGCTTGTGCGCCTTTTGAAGCGAGCTTTTCTCTTGGTTTGTCGCTAGTTGGTATTTCTGTAATTTTCTTCATATAAATTCTCAAAAATACTCAAATGTAGGCAGGCAAAAAAATTGCTCTTTTGGTTTTTTTGGGTGGATTTTTGTGAATCGGCAAAAAACCAAATGTGCAATTTGTGCGGTGGGTTTTCTATTCATTTTCATTCCTCAAATTATTAGCAATCTTGTCTTTTTAGCATTGGGCATAACATCTAATTTACGCAACAAATATACAACATTCGTATATATTAAACTTATAACATTCGTATATTATTTTTTGATTTAATTCAAATAAATATTATATAATCCAATATATCATAT
>JAGVVH010000456.1 GCA_019135895.1 Bacteroidota bacterium
TTCAGATTAATTCAAAATAAAATGCAAAAAATAAAATTACTTGCAATTTCCTTCTTCATAATTTTGTTAATGGGGGCTTGCAAAAAAGAACAAATGGCGACCGTCAGCACTGCTAACATAACCGAAATCACAACCACATCTGCTAAATGCGGCGGTGATATTTCGGATGACGGCAATAGTTTTGTTACACAACGCGGTATCTGTTGGAACACATCACCAAATCCTACCATCAATAATCAATATACCTCAGATGGGAATGGAAGTGGAAGTTATACAAGTACACTATCCGGACTTGTAGAAGGTGTGACCTATTACGTGCGGGCGTATGCCATCAATAGTATGGGCACTGCTTATGGCGAAGAAAAAAACTTTATAACCGGTACTACTCCACCACCACCGACAAATCAACCAACCGTAACTACAAATACGGTAAGCAATATATCGGCAACATCAGCCACCTGCGGCGGTAATGTAACCTCTGACGGCAACAGTGCTGTTACGGCCAAAGGTGTATGTTGGAGCACTTCTCAAAATCCAACCATTGCCAACAATAAAACCAATGATGGGCAGGGCATGGGAACGTTTACTAGTAATATTACAGGTTTAACTTCAAGTACAACGTATTATGTGCGGGCGTATGCTACTAACGTTAATGGAACAAGCTATGGAGAACAGAGGAGTTTTACTGCAGGGACTTTTACGGATTCTCGCGATGGTAATGTTTACCATACAGTAAACATTGGATCCCAAGTTTGGATGTCAGAAAACTTGCGTTACTTGCCGAATGTTTATCCCCCGAATTATGGGCCGGAAGTAGGTAGCCAGTCAGGAGTTAGCGGCTCTAAATATTATTATGTTTATGGTTATAGTGGAACAAGTATTTCTGCTGCCAAAGCTACTACAAATTATATAACTTATGGAGTTCTTTATAATTGGCTTGCAGCTATGAATAATTCTGCTGGTACTTCTGCCAATCCGAGTAATGTTCAGGGAGTATGTCCAGCAGGTTGGCACTTGCCAAGTGATGCTGAATGGAAACATCTGGAAATGTATTTGGGTATGACGCAAGCTCAGGCAGATGCCGAAGATGTTTTTCGTGGTACCAATCAAGGTTCACAGCTTGCCGGCAATGCAGCATTATGGACTAATGGCACATTAGAAACTACTTCTGGTTTTGGCACAAGTGGTTTTTCTGCTCTTCCAGGCGGCTATCGATATGGGGATGGAACGTTCAATGAACTTGGCTTATTAGGCTATTGGTGGACTACTACCGAGGATTATGCTTCTTATTGGCTTTTTGATAGAGTGATAGGATACTCTAGAAGCGGGGTGTACCGCGGCTCCAATTCTTATAATCAAGCCTACTCAGTGCGCTGTGTAAAAAACAATTAATCAAAGTATTAATAAATAAAATTTTTAAGTTATGGAAGTAAAATCAGACCGAAAAATTAGATTCCTCACCCTTGACGGCGGAGGAATCAGGGGAATTATTCCGACAGTTGTCTTAGCCAAGTTGGGGAAACGCTTGCAAAAAAATTTGTAATAACCATAACACAAAAAGAATTAAATAATATACTACTACTTTAACCCCACTCAATTAATGATAAATAACCGAGTAAAAAAAATGAAAAGAATATTATTATACTTAAGTGTCTTTATGCTTATTTCGTTATCTTCTTGTGGACAATCGGATGAGGATTTGTATAATGAAAGTAATCGACTTTTTAACCTTGCAAAAGAAACAAATGATGAACAGGACTATATAAAAGCTTTTTCATGCTATTTGCAGGCTGCCAAAAACGGTTATGCGGAATCGGAATTCTCACTAGGTACTTGTTATTATTTCGGTTTGGGAACCCAACAGAATAATGATGAAGCAACAAAATGGTTACTGAAAGCTAAAAACAATCCATCAATTTCAAAACAATCTAAGATGTATTCTGACGAAATGTTAGCAATTCTAAAAAGAGCTAACGATAAAGAACAGTGTCAACAATTATTTAACAAATTAGTCAAAGACAACGAGGATTTTTTCGCATCTAAAACCAATGCTCAACGTTATCAAGAAATGTCAAAAAACAAGCATCTTATTTTAATGATGAACATAAGAGGTATGATGATGGCTAATGATTCTTTGATTGACCTTTCTTTTTTATATGATATGCTTCTTGATGAACTCCAAAAAGGCACGAATTGTTTTATATTTATCTACGATTCGCAAGCAAAAATAGAAGATATAAACAAGGTAAACTGTAGTTTTGCAAAACTTTATGAATATTGTTTACAGCACAATCTTCAATTATTATTTATGACAGATACAAATGCAAATTTCACAACCTACAGATAAAAAATGGTTTAATAAATTCACAATAAATTATTTTTTACCTTTTAACACCGACGTGCCCGATGGGATATAACCGAGCAAAAAAAATATGAAGAACCAAAATCAAAACGACGAACTCACCTCCCGGCGTGAGTTCCTGAAAAAAGCAATAAAAGCCGTGCTGCCGGCAATTGCCATTATCGGATTGGGTTTGCCGATAACTAGTTGCGATAAAGATGACGATTATGGTAGCGGAAGCGGTGGCTATTGCAGCTATTGCAGCAACGATTGTAGTGCAGGTTGTAAAGATAATTGTGGCGGTAGTTGCGAAAGTTACTGCGAATCAACTTGTAAACACAACGCAATTTTTACATTATCTTATACTTGTAATGGTACGTGCAAAGGATATTGCTATTACGGCTGTAGTGGAACTTGTATGTCAGCTTGTTATAGCGGGGCTGCCTAAACCATAAATAATAATGGCAACTCCCAAACAAAACTCAAAATCATGGCAGGAAGGGATGGCAAAGTCCATCACCTTTATCGTCACCAAAGATTGCCAACTGGCATGTAAATATTGTTACTTGGTTGGCAAAAATAGTGAAGAACGTATGTCATTCGATATCGTGAAACATGTTATCAACTATGTTTTGTCTAATCGCGAAATGTTTAACGAGAAATCGGTCATTTTCGACTTTATCGGTGGCGAGCCATTTCTCGAAATTGAGCTGATTGACAAAATTTGCGACTATCTGAAAGAACAGATGTACATTTTAAACCATCCTTGGTTTAATTCTTATCGTTTTAACTTTTCAACCAACGGTATTATGTATAACGACCCTCGGGTACAAGCTTATATCACAAAGAATGTCAGTCATTTAAGCATAGGAATAACTATCGATGGAACACAACACAAACATGACATGAACCGTATTTACAAAGATGGTCGTGGTTCATATAACGATGTAGTTAAAAATATTCCTCTTTGGTTAAAGCAGTTCCCTGATTCAGGTACTAAAGTTACAGTAGGAAGCGAAGACTTACCGTTCATCGTAGAAAGTGTATTGCATCTCTATAGTCTAGGTATCAAAAACGTGAATATTAATGTGGTGTTTGAAGATGTTTGGGAAGACGGCGATGACAAACTTTTAGAAACACAACTGCTTCAACTTGCCGACATAATCATTGATCAAAAATTGTATGAAAAGCACAGTTGTTCGTTTTTCTCCGATTTTATTGGAAAACAGCAAGACAGAGATCGCGAAAATCAGAATTGGTGTGGAGCCGGGAAGATGCTCTCCGTGGATGCCGCCGGAAATTTTTACCCTTGTACTCGTTTTGCCAAGTATTCACTTCGCAGTAAACCACCAATCATCATCGGAAATATTCATGACGGTATAAATACCAACTTATTGCGGCCATTTTTAACATTAGACCGTTGCACGCAAAGTACCGAAGAATGTATTGCTTGTGAAATAGCAAGCGGTTGTGCTTGGTGTCAGGGAGAAAACTACGATGCTGCCGACACTCCCACTATTTTTCAACGTGCTACTGCCATCTGCAAAATGCACAAAGCCCGAGCAAAAGCCAATAACTATTATTGGAGTCGTTTGTCCCGAATTTTACAAAAAGAAGAGTTGGCACAACTCAGAAAGGAGAGCCCGAAATGCACTATTTAATCGTCATTTTAGATGAATCCGCAAACTCATTTTGCTATTATCCCAATCCAAATCGCCAACAGAAATTAATGGATTTGGATGTATTGAAAAAAGGAATTTTCTTTGCACAAAAAGAGGGTTGGCTTATCAACTTTTTAATCGGAAAAACCACTCTGCCGAAAGAATATAAAGAGGCAATTGATGTGATAAACCATATCATGATAACGCCACCGGAATATCCGCAAGATGCGGTAGAAGATGTTTTGGTGATTGATTACGACAGCCGCAAAACTTTTGAAAACATTCCGGATAATCCCGATAAAAATGTAATCTTACGAATAGACAAAGCGGACATTCAAGATTTATTGCAAATTGTAATATCTTTGCAAGGTAAGTTTAAAAGAATCAACATCTTGATACAAAACATTAATTTAATGACAGATGATGATTTTGAAATTTATAAAAGTCAACTGGAATTATTGTCGCAATGGTATCTTGACCAATCTAAAGGATCGGATGCAGTAGAAATAAGTACTCTTTCTGACCGATTGTTTCTTCAAAACATGAATAACTGCGATGCCGGCGTAAAACACATTACACTTGCTCCCAACGGAAAATTTTATATTTGTCCTGCTTTCTATTACGAAGATGAGACCAATGATTGTGGCGACCTACAAACAGACATAAATATCAAAAATCGACAATTGTACCGGCTCAACCACGCTCCTATCTGCCGCCAATGCGATGCGTTTCATTGCAAACGCTGTGTTTGGCTGAACCGCAAAACTACTTTGGAAGTCAATTCTCCATCGCACGAGCAGTGTGTTACCGCACATTTGGAACGTGAGGCAAGCCGCCGGTTTTTAAACGAACTGCACACCTTAAACATTTATAATAATAAAAAAATCGAAGAATTGGATTATTTAGACCCATTCGACATCGTAAATAATTGGAAATAAGTAAAATAAATTAAATCAAAGATGAAAACATTAATAGGACAAGTTACCCCTGAAGAAAAAAATGAGATTCAAGCACTTTTTGAACGCAAAAATAGCTTGGCAGAATTAGCAAAAATTATCAATGCGGAGAATGAAGCATTGTATGAGAAATTAGTCAAAGACATTGGAGAAACCGGAACAAAATTTCAAAAATGGTGGGATACCATGGCCGCAAAATATCAATGGAAAAGTGAATTACACGGCAATTGGGAAATCAATTTTGAAACGTGTGAGATATATTTAGTAATAAAAAAATAAATTTAAAATTATGAACGTTCAACTAGCAGGAATGATTGGTGCGCAAGAAATCATACTGATACTTTTGGTGGTATTGATTTTTTTCGGTGGAAAGAAAATCCCCGAGTTGATGCGCGGCATGGGAAAAGGAGTGAAAGAGTATAAAAATGCAGTAAACGGATTGGAAAATGAGCTTTCCGGTGAAGAAAAGCCGGAGAAATCGCAGAAGCAGCAGCCGACTTCCGAAAATTCCGAAAGCGACGAGCCGGAGAAAGATACCAAAGCATAAAGATTTTCGCTTATAGGTGTACTAAATGAAGCAGCAAGATAATACTTTCTGGGAACATATTGAGGTATTGCGGTGGATGATTATTCGTTGTGCGGCTGTAGTGCTATGCGTTGCTATTGCCGCCTTTATTTTCAAAGATTTCGTTTTCAATCAAGTTATTCTGGCACCGTGCAGTAACACTTTCGTTACTTATCAAGAACTTTGTCGCTTGGCAACCGTCATTGGATTGCCTTCGCTTTGTCCGCAAATGCAGGAAATAGAAATGATAAACATTAACTTGGCTGCGCAATTGTTCACCCATATCAGCATCTCGTTCTACATCGGCTTAATTGTGGCATTCCCATATTTAGTCGCTCCTTAAAAGTCATATAAAAAATTGAACATCAACGAAATAAATCAAAAAAGGTGAGCAAGATATTGCAAAAAAGAGTATCTTTGCAGTAGAAAAACTTGCAAAAAAT
>JAGVVH010000331.1 GCA_019135895.1 Bacteroidota bacterium
ACAATTAATCAAAAAAATTATGAAAAATCAAATCAGAAATTTAATCGTACTAGTTTTGGCTCTGGTTGTTGTGGGAGCTTTTTCTTCTTGCAGCAAATATAGAGGTTTTAAAAAAGATGACTCCGGCTTTTACTACAAAATTCATGTTGAAAATGACACTGCCGTTCAACCTAAAGATGGAGATATGGTTTTAATTGACTTTATTATCCGTACTGAAGATACCACAATTAATAAAGGGGTAACGCATCTTCCTTTAAACGAAAGTTTCAAATTTTTCGAAGGAGACCTTTATACTGCTCTTAAAACTATGCATCTAGGTGATAGCGTAACTTTTATTTTTCCTGCCGACTCATTTGCTAAATATTATCTTAACAATAATTTCCCATACGACAATAAAGAAGTATATATGGATGTGAAAATGATTGACCTGATGACAAAATCTGAAATTGAAGCCAAACAGACCGAATACAACCAAAAAATGGAAATTGCCAAAGTTTCTGAAGATAGTCTCAGAAATAACTATATTGTAACTAATAATATTAAAACTAAACCAACCTCAACCGGACTTTACTATATTCAGACCAAGGCCGGGACAGGCAAAAAAGCAGAAATGGGCAAACTGGTTACGGTTCACTATACTGGAAAATTACTCGATGGCACCGTTTTTGACAGTTCTATTGGCAAAGATCCTATCACTATTCAGTTAGGTGCCGGACAAGTTATTCCTGGCTGGGAAGAAGGAATTGCCATGATGAAAGAAGGAGGAAAAGCTACGCTCATTATCCCCTCGAAACTGGCTTATGATTCGTATGATGCCGGAATGATTCCGCCCTACTCTACTCTTGTATTTGACGTTGAAGTAATTACTGTTGGAGATGCCCCACAAGTTCAGCCAACTACGGTCACTCCTGGAAAATAAAAAAATATTGCAATAAAAAAAGCTGCCCTAAAGGCAGCTTTTTTTATTATATAAGACCGGTTAAAAAGAAAAATCGTGATTGTAATCAAAAATATCCTTATTATTAATCTGATAAAGCACCTGCGAAGTGTATAACCGATATGAAGGTTCTGAAATTCTCATATTTTCAAGATATTCAATAACCTTATGTTGAACTACAGCATCTTGAAATTTGCTGTCATCATCATGAATTTTAGAAAAAAAAGAACGTAGTACAGGTCCAGAAAAAAGAGACATTAAATAACCGGCTCTCCATTTAAGCTGCAATCCTCCATTTATCTTTGCAAATTCGTATAACAAAGAAATTGTGCTTTTATCATCTAATAATTTTTCAATATAACAATGAAAAGAAGCATGCCCATAATAGACTGCCGAAAGTAATAAAAATTGATTTTCTTCATCAGGTAACGTTTCATCAATTCCTATAAAATAAAATTGTGAAAAATTGTGAATGGTTGGAATGTAGTTATATTTTGAATATTTCCAAAGTTGAAATTCATTATTAAATAATTCACGGTTCGGATCAAAATAAGACTTTCCATTCGAAAGATATTCGTCTCTGTTTATCCCGTATGCATACATGTAAAAGGTGTTCAGCACTGAATAATGAAATCTAAAACATTCACAACTGTTTTGCTTTGAAAGCAATAACTTAATAATGGTTTTTTCTGAAATTACAGTTCTCGTTTTTTCATAAATTGACTCCTTTAATCCTGTATAATTTCCAGGATATTTTGTCAAATTTATTGTTTCTCCTGAAAATAATGTTTGATACTTTTTAATAATATCTTTTGAAATAGAAATAGCCTCATCTCTATATATCAAACAATTGCCAAAATAATTATTCTTATTATTATTTTTCAAAACACTCATTCTAAGTACTTAATAAATAATTTCGGCAAATATAGTATAATATTGTTATTAATTTATTCCACTAATTATTCCATTATAGGTAATTAGCTTAAATATCTTCTTTCTCATAGATTTTGTAAGAAAATTATTTTTTTAAATATATTCCTTTAAGGCTATTTTTTATTCACCTTAGCTATCAGTAAACCTATTCGTAAATAGAAAATATCATAAATCTCCCTTAAGTTTAGAATATATTATTATTTTGGGCGTTCCGGCTTCGCCGTCGCGCTTTACGCTACAACTCCGCAGGCGTTGGCTATGGGGCTCATGGTCGCGGACAGTAGCTTCCTTGTCGCTCTGCCGCTCCCTGTGCCCCAATGCCCCCGCCTTTGCGGTGTTTTCGCTACAATCGCTAACGCAAAATACACTCAAGAAATAATTACCGACAATGCATTCTATATTATTTTTTTCTCTACATCAATTTTAATCTAAATCGTTGTTATTATTTGCTATAATTGATGCACTTTTCTCTATGGCATTTTATGCTAATTATATAAAATTGTTGAAAAATATTCATATTTATTCCTTGATTCTTCTAGTTGTTTTCCTATACTTATTTTTTAAAATCAATTTTAATGGAACATATTGGAACAATTAATGGAACAATTTATCAGAGTTATAACACTATTATTGTCAGCATTTTAAAATGGTAGTAAACATTCGTAATCTCTTTGACAAAAAAGGCATGAAAATGGGATATGAATTATAATTTTGAATTGAACAAAATAGACCTAACAATTAATTTGAGAATTTTTAAATTTGTAAATATGAAAAGATTGTTTTTATTGCTGTTAATAGGGATTTCTTTAACAGGTTATACAAAAGAAGAAATCAAAAATATCAAAAACAAAGAGTCTAATAAATACGCTTATGGATTGAATATATATCAACAAGAAACCTCAATAAATATTATTTTTGTTGATTCTGCTGCTTCCGGGGCAAATAATGGCACCAATTGGACTAATGCTTTTACTTCTTTTCAATCGGCATTGAATGCAGCGAGATCCGGAGATACTATTTGGGTCGCTAAAGGGACCTATTATCCCTCTTCCGGCTATGGTTTGTGTGACAATTCAGGAGATTCCACACGTTTTTACCACTTTGAAATGAAAGAAGGAGTGAAAATATATGGTGGTTTTGCCGGAAATGAAGTACCTGCCATTTTTAATCTGAATGACCGTGATTTTTCAACCAACAGAACAATCCTCAGTGGAGATTTAGGCACTTATGGTGATAGTACCGATAACTGTTATCACGTTTTTTATCACTCTTCCGAATTAAATTTAACTGCTTCGGCAGTTTTGGATGGATTTACTATTACAGGGGGGAATGCAGATGGAGTATCTCCTCATAATGCCGGCGGAGGAATGTATAATGAGTCTTCTTCGCCAAACTTTACCAATGTTACTATTTTTTATAATTCAGCATCTGTCGGTGGTGGAGTCTATAACTTGTCAAGTTCTCCCACCTTGACCAATGTTACGATTAGTAAAAACTCATCAAAAGGTGGTGGTGGAATGTATAATTATTCATCTAGTTCTCCCACTTTAAACAATGTAACTATCAGTGGAAATACTACAATAGGTTTTGGGGGAGGAATGTATAATTATTCTTCCAGCTCTCCAATATTGACAAATGTTACTATTAGTGGAAATACCGCAAGATTCAGTGGTGGTGGAATGTTTAATTATTCTTCCAGCTCTCCAACTTTGACAAATGTTATTGTTTGTGGAAATACTACAACAAGTGGGGGCGGTGGAATAATGAATTATTCCTCAAGTTCTCCGATTTTAAACAATGTGACTATCAGTGGAAATAGAGCAGATGAAGGGGGTGCCATATACAATGGCGATCATTCCTCATCAAAGTTTAATAATTCCATAATTTGGGGAAATTATGCCTCCACTTCAGGAAATGAATTGTATATTGAAAGCGGAGATTCAGCTTTATTGAACTATTGTTGTTATAAGAATAATTCTAATGATGTATATGATGGTGGAGAAACTTTTACTGCAACCAATCATAATATCACTATCAACCCGCGATTTGCAAATCCAACAAATGGCGATTATCGTCTTTGCAATACTTCTCCGTGTTTGGATGCCGGAATAGACAGTTGCAATAGTGAACTTTACGATATTCGGGGAGTCGGTTTCGGACGAAAATTATTGAAAACAGAATCTTCCCAAATCGGAACAATTGATATGGGAGCTTATGAATATAAAAACGGAGTTGATCCGTTACTAAGGGCTAACAAAATTTTCTATGTTGATTCATCCGCTTCCGGAACAAACAATGGCAATAGTTGGATAGATGCTTTTACCTCTTTGCAATCGGCATTGGGTGCAGCAATATCCGGAGATACCATCTGGGTTGCCAAAGGAACTTATTATCCGTCATCAGGCTATAATTTGTGTGACAATTCCGGAGATTCAACCCGTTATTATCACTTTGAAATGAAAGAGGATGTTAAAATTCACGGTGGGTTTGCCGGAATTGAAGACCCTGCAGTTTTCAATTTAAATGACCGGGATTTTATAACCAACAATACCATTCTCAGCGGAGACATCGGCACTCGCGGTGATAGTACCGATAACTGCTATCATATTTTTTATCACTCTACAGGGTTATATCTCACTACATCGGCTGTTTTGGATGGGTTTACCATTACCGGGGGAAATGCTGATATAAATGTAGGTGGACTAAATGCTCATAAAAACGGTGGGGGAATGTATAATGAATACTGTTCACCATCCTTGACCAATGTTACTATGATTAAAAACACAGCATCTATCGGTGGGGGAATGTATAACAAGTCAAGTTCACCAACCTTAACCAATGTTACGATTTGTAAAAATTCAGCGATAAATGCCGGAGGCGGAATATATAACCAGTCTCTCAGTTCGCCCACATTAATCAATGTTGTTATTAATGAAAATAGTGCAAATTATGGAGGTGGAATATATAGTATTGATGAATCTTCTCCTACCTTAACTAATGTTGTCATTAGTGGAAATACCGCAGGGGAACAGGGTGGTGGAATTCTAAATAATTGGAACGACTTATCCACCTTAACCAATGTTGTCATTAGTGGAAATAGTGCAACTTCGGGAGGTGGAATGTTCAATTATTATTCTTCACTCATGTTAACCAATGTCACTATGAGCAAGAATACGGCACAAAATGGAGGTGGATTATATAACACGGAAGAGGCATATTTAACGTTGAATAATTCCATTGTTTGGGGAAATAGTGCCTCTTCATCCGGAAATGAATTTTACAATGAAATAAACAATGAGGTAGCATTGAATTATAGTTGCTATCAGAACGATTCAGGAGATGTATATAATGCGGGCACTTTTACTGCAACCAATCATAATATTACACTCAATCCGGGATTTGCAAATCTAACAAATGGTGATTATCGGCTGTGTAGTATTTCACCTTGTATTGATGCCGGATATGATGATTATAATAACGAAAGCTATGATATTCGGGGTGTCGGTTTCGGACGGAAATTGTTAAAAACAGACTCTGCTCAAACCGGACCGATTGACATGGGAGCTTATGAATATAAAAACGAAATAAATAGTGATTTATTAAACTGTGGACCGGGGTTTACTATTGCCGATATTGATGGCAATGTTTATGAAACTGTTCAGATTGGACTAACTTGCTGGACAAAACAAAATATGAAAACCACTCGCTATGCCAACGGCGATTTTATTAGGTTTGCCGAAGGCTATTATGCACCAGATTACCCGAATGAAGCGGAAAATATCCAAAGATTTGGAAGATTATACAGTTGGTATTCTGCAGTGGGGGTAACAGAAAATTCAACAGAAATTCCCACAGCAGATCCGAATCATCATATTCAGGGCATTTGTCCGAATGGATGGTATTTGCCAGATGATAATATATTCGAAGAACTTTTGGCTTGGGAAAGTAGTGCTTTAAGATCCGATTCTTTGTGGTTAAATGGTCTTAATGGAACAAATTATAGCGGATTTAATGCATTACCTGCCGGTTTGTACAATGTTGCAAATGGAAAATATTGTTTTCTTTTAGGAAATACCTTTTTCATGTTGAACTTCAATGTCATTGTCCTGATCTTGTATTCTATGCAGCCAATAAAGGAAACGGCTATAGCATTCGCTGTGTAAAAAGATAATATTAACTCCCTTTGAAAAGCATCAAGTTAGCATTTTGCTAACTTGATGCTTTTTGATTTATAATGGATTTTTTTTTACTATAGTTTTGTCAGTATGAGAATTTTTCTTATTTTTGCTCGCTGTTTTGGGGCGTTAGCTCAGTTGGCTAGAGCGTTAGACTGGCAGTCTAAAGGTCGTGAGTTCGATTCTCATACGCTCCACAAAAGGGTTTAAAAATTAATAGATTACTGAATTGGAAACTTAAAAAGTAGCTTCTTTCAAGGGAGCTATTTTTTATTAGATTTCAATAATCAGCAATATCATTACTAAACAAAATAAAACGAATATAAAAAAGGGACTGCCATTTGCAACAGTCCCTTTAATTTTATAAAGTACAGGCAGTTTTACTTTTTAATAAATTTAGTTGCTATTATTCCTTTATTGCCCCTGAGGCGAACAAAATATACCCCTGAAGAGAGATTGGCAATATCAATTTCCATTTGACTATCAACAATATTTTCGGACATAATAAGCTGTCCCATAAAATTGATAATTTCCAAAGTGCTATAGTCTGAAGTTCCGGAAACATGCAACAGGTTGTCGGCCGGATTAGGATAGATAAGAAGTTCATTTTTACTATTATCATGCTGAATACCTGCGATATAGTCATAGTCGATATTATCCACATAATACTGTGCAAGGGCAGTATGTCCATAGAAGTCCATGGCATGAAGTGAATTTACCCCATCTATCACCTCCTGCATTGATAAAGCCGAAAGAAGATTGGTTAAAATAGATCTCTGCACCCCAATTGTTGGTAGAGCCGAAATTCTGTAATACATTAAAATAGCCAACTTTACCGGAGGGAACAAATAAATCTGCTTCAACTGTATGAGTTCCGCTTGTAGTATGCGGAAACAAAACAACACAATCATTATTATAAGAAACTTTCATAGAATTAGTTCCTTCTGCAGCTTCTTCATCAGAAACAAGGGCATCTTCTGCTTCACCTACAGCACCGCTCCAGGTAGTCCAAAAAGTACGTCCCATTGCCTGAGCTGATTGGGCAACATGTCCTCCTGCAGTATAATCTTCATAAGTTTCATAATGAAGATTATCAAAGCCTGTGGTAAAAGTACCATTCAACCATTCGGAAGTACCGTTAATGCCACAATCTGCCTGAACATAAACATCATACGTTGTATGTGAAGCAAGAGCAGTAAACTGATAAGGATTTGTCGCAGCAACTATTGCAGTTCCGGTACCTTGCGTAAAGCCGGTAATGCCATATTCAATATTCCAGGAAGTAGCATTCCCCGATTCCGTCCAGCCGATAGTAGCAGCCGTATTTGTTATATTTGTGGCAGTAAAATCAGTAGGCGTAAGACAAGCACCAAGATTTTCAATGGTGATGTCATCAATTTTCATTCTGTACATATCGGTACAATCGTTATGAACAAAAGCAATGTGAACAGTCTGACCGGCATAAGTTGCTCCCGGAATATCAACACTTCTTAATGTCCATGCAGGAAATCCAATCGTTTCACTAAATAGAGAAGTGGAAAAATTGGCCGTATCGATTCCGGTAGTAGAAATAAGAACTTCATAATGTTCGGCTCTCCAGGCAGTATCCTGAGGGGCTACCCAAAAGCTGAGACGAGCGCCGGATGGGGGAACAAGCAACGGAGGTAATACTAAATAATTGTCAGGGGTTAGGGCTACTGATGAATAAGAGGCAGAAGTAGCCGCATAAACACCACCATGAGGCTCGGTTGTAGCTATGAACCAATTATTCCCGTCACCATCAGCGTCAATTGTAGTCAAACAATTTTGCCAGAAATCAGTTTCAAAATCCTCACTCCAGGGATAAGTATTGATAACAAAAGTTTCGCAAGGATCTTGTCCCATAGTTATCTGAGTAGTTATTGGAGCAGATTCACATGTATCAGCATTATATATGGCAGTTATTCCATAAGAATGGGTTCCGACTGGAACTCCAACATCCGAATAATGAAGAGAAGTTTGAGGTGTGGAAGTAAGGAGAACACCATCGCGATAAACGTTAAAACCATCAACAACTGTTCCGGTTCCGGTAACCCACCCCTTAATAAACCAGTTGTAAGTTGCCCCACTTGTTGTAGAAATGCTTGTCCAATTCCCATTATAAAAACAAACATTTCCTTTCATTGGCTCTGCAGAAGCAGTGACATCTATATAACAACGAGATGTAACGGCACTTGTTTGAATACCTATCCACATTTCTTGAGTTTCATCAATTTCAATAGCAGAATCAAGCACCAGCGTTGTTACTCCATTAGAATTAACTGAATCGGTAGGGACA
>JAGVVH010000072.1 GCA_019135895.1 Bacteroidota bacterium
ATTTTTTTGCATTTTAGCAATGCATTTTGCAACATAAAAAGTGTCAATTTTGAACCAGTTCAAATCTTCAGGGCGTTGAACTTTTTTGGAAAATGCAGTAATTACAACAGGAGGAACCTCTGTTTGGGTAATTGCTACATTGCCAGATTCATCAACAATCGGCTTCGCAGCTTTTCCTTTTTTTGTTTTTTCTTCTTTTTGGGGTTCAGTTGTTGTGCTTGTTGTGGGTTTAGACTCAACCTTAGTAGTGGTTGGTTTGGAAGTGGTTTTGGTCGTTGTTGGTTTAGATTCAGTCTTAGTAGTGGCTGGTTTTGAGGTGGTTTTGGTTGTTGTTGGTTTGGACTCAGCCTTCGTAGTGGAAGGTTGGGAAGCGGTTTTGGTCGTTGTCGGTTTAGAGTCAGCCTTTGTAGTGGTAGTTTTGGAAGTGGTTTTGGTAGTAGGCTCTGTTTTATCACTTCCTTTTACTACAGTTTTTTGAGAGGTCCCTTTTGAAGAAGGTGTACCTGAAGTTTTACCGGTTGTATTCGTTTGACTAGGAATTTCAGGTTTTTTTTCAGTTTCTTTTTTATTTTCAACAACTCCTTCCGGGTCAATGCGTTTTATTAATGCCCCTACATCATTAAAGGTTAAAATAGAGCTTTGCATTCCCACACCCTCAGGCTTGGCTTCAATATAGTAGTGCATTTTTTCGTCAGGTGTCTCCTGAAGTAAAGCAACGGAAATCGTGTAATAGGGATATTTGTTTTTGATGTATTCCGTTATGGCTGAAGGAAGTTCAGTTTTGGGAATGGAATATGTTGTTTTTAGCCATTTTCCGCTATTTTCAATATAGATTTTTCCAACCGAACCATCTTCTTTGAAAGTAGCAACAAAAATATTATTCTCCAGATTCCAGCTAGATACTTTTGCACCTGGATGTTCAAAGTCTAAGGTCTGAATAATATCATCGGGAATATCTTCGATTTTTAATTTTTGACAGAAAAGAGAATTTTGTGACAATAAAAATAGCCCTGTTAAAGCTAAAAAACCCAAAATGTGTAGTCTTTTTTTCATTATATTTTATGTTTAAAATATTAATTGCCAAAAATAAGATTTTTTTTAATATCAAGGTTATTACTTCATTTTCTATTTGATATAATATTTAAGGTGTTCCGAATTTCCAGACTTCGCCATCCTTCTTTTCGCCACAATTGGGTACGCGAAGTAATTACTAGCTTAACGGTAATTGTAAAATATTATTTATAAGTATCTTAAGATTATTGAATCTGCTATAATTGTCCGATTAATATCAATATTCTGAAACTGATGAGGTCTTATACAGGAAAGGAAAATTAAATTGATATTTTTATTAATTCCTTTTTTTTATCAGGCAAATTTACTATTTTTGCATCAATAATATAAAGAAAGGTTTTGACAGAAACTTTATAAAATCATGAAATTAGAATTTAAGTCGGCTCTTAGTGTTCAGGAAGGAATTGATCAACCGCTTCAGGTAAATCCCTACCTTACTCAAAAAAAACCTTTCTCCAAAAAAATAAAAAGTGTTGATGAATTTGTTCAAGGATGAAAAAGCACAGGAAATTATTGAAAAGTGTCTTCCTTATTCCGGAAAATCAATAAGAATTGGTATTACGGGTGTTCCGGGTGTTGGCAAAAGTACTTTTATTGAGAGTTTTGGTAAATATGTGACGGGGCTTGGCCATAAATTGGCTGTTTTAGCAATCGACCCAAGTAGCGAGCGCTCCAAAGGCAGTATTTTGGGCGATAAAACGCGTATGGAAGATCTTTCTGTTGACAAAAATGCTTTTATCAGACCGTCCCCATCAGGATTAGCTCTCGGCGGCGTTGCCCGGAAAACTCGTGAAACAGTTATGCTTTGCGAAGCTGCCGGTTTTGATGTTGTTTTTATTGAAACTGTTGGGGTGGGGCAATCTGAAACAGTCGTTAAATCTATGGTGGATTTCTTCCTTTTGCTAATGTTGGCGGGAGCCGGTGATGAATTGCAGGGTATTAAAAGAGGAATTATGGAAATGGCTGATGCCATCATTATTAATAAAGCCGATGGGGATAATATTACTAAAGCAAATCTTGCTAAAACACAATATAAAGCTGCTTTAAAACTATTTCCATCAAATGAAAACGGGTGGAATGTCCCCGTGGAGACCTGTTCCTCAATTGAGAAAAAGTCAATAGATGCTATCTGGTTGATGATTCAGGATTTTCAGAAATTAACTAAACAAAATGGATATTTTGAAAAACATCGCGATGAACAACTTCTAAAAATTTTCTATGATTGGATTGATCTTTCAATGAAAAATAATTTTTATGCCAATCCTGTTGTTAAGCAAAAAATCAAGGAATTTATTCCCCTGATTATGAAAAGGATTATCTCTCCATATCAGGCTGGATCAATTATTTATAATTTAAATCAATAAAAAACTTATATATTTAACAAATTATTATATTATTTTATGAAAAATTTAATTTTAATTTTAACAGGTTTTATTTTACTATCTTTATCCCTTTTTTCTTGTGAAAAAACGTGTATTTGTAAGTCTTATGTTGAAGGAACAAATGAAGCTACCATTGAATATCCCAATCCTGATGAGGTTGATTGTGCTACATTTAATACTTATAGTGAATCCATGCAGACCGGGGTGAAATGTGAATAATTATATTTCTGATATATAACATTATGCACTTTTGAACTGCTTATTAATAGTTTAATAGTTAAAAAATGTTAACTGTGTATTTTATATATTATTAAATTCTATTTTTGCACATTATTAACCAATTTAAAAAATTTTTTTTATGAAAAAAGTATTATTATTATTAGCTGGTGTTGCTTTATTAGCTGCTGTTTCTACTTCATGTAACAAAGGTTGTGTTTGCAAAACTTATGCTGCAGGTTTATTACTCACATCTCAAGAAGTTGAAGTTGCAGAAGGTCAAACTTGCTCAGATTACACAAATTATGATGAAGCTTCAAGCACTGGTGTTAAATGCAAATAATACTATTTGCGAATAAAAAAAAGCTGCTTTTAAGCAGCTTTTTTTTTGTCTTTTTTGCTAAATAAACATTAAATAATTTGGCGTAAAATAATTAGTAATCAATTTATTACATTTTATTGCGGTAACACAGCCAGCTGAATTGTACCATAAATATAGATGACGAAACCTGAATACCCAAAATAAAAAATATACAATAAAATATAGAATTTGAGTTTATAAATTAAAGCTTAGTGTTATGAAATATATTTTAATTTTAATTTTTTTTGCAACATTTTTTAGTTCTTGTGAGAAATTTTGCACTTGTACCAATTCTTCGAATTCCAGTTATTCGGAAATCGAAATCAGCCCGTACGAAGAATGTAGTCAATATTCCGACACTGGAACAGGAACCATTTGTAAGTAAAACTATCAATTTTTAGGCAGAAAATTGACAAGTTCTTTTTCATTGATTCCTCTTAAATCCATGGTATTTTTGATTACTCCATTTTCAATCAAAATAAACATGGGAAACTTTCCATAGGTTATATTTAGAGCCTTAAATGGATTAATTACATGATAGGAATAATCTGTAGCTTTCGTTTCCTTTTTAAAATTGTCAATACTTTTTTCATTCCCGCTTATGAATATTAAAATATGACTTTTGTCTAATCCATGTCTTTCAGCTATAGAGTTTAATTTTTCAATACTTAATTTGCAATATTTACATTGAGCAAAGAAAATTCCAATTACATAATTCCCCGAATCAAGGTTCATCTCAGCAAAAGTTGTGTCGGCTTTCAATTCCCTGAATGATTTACTGTTTACAGGTCCATGTGGATCAACAAATTGGTTGTATAGTGCATCCATGGGAAATACGAAAAAAGGTAGAATAATTGCCACTGCAAATGCAATTCTGGTTAGCCATTTTTTAAATTTGAAATGATAATCTTTTTCTTTAAAAATAAAAAGAAGAAGAAGCATAGTTATTACGTTTTTGATGATAGATCTGATGGGGTCAAGCTCAACAAAATCTCCGAAACAGTGACAATTTGAATCATTCCGAAAAATGGCAACCCAAATGAGAAAAAAGGTAAAACCCACCAAAGAAAGCATGGTAAGCCACCAAACCGGTTTATAATAAATTTTTGCAATAAGAAATATACCCATTAAGAACTCAAATGTAATTAATAATCTTACCAATACAGTTACCATGACATAGTTGAAAATGCCAAAACTATAAACGTATAATTCAAATTGGTCCAGAGAGAATAATTTTAGGGTTGCTGTAAGGATAAATAATCCCCCAATAAGTATTCGGAAAATTAATTTGATTATCTCTTTTGTTTTTAATTTTAGGGCTCTTTCCATAATATTTTCAAATTTAATAATTTAGTTTTTTAATGGTTAAGTTTTATATGACTATCCCTTTGGGAATGGATTCAATAAGATTTTTTGAGTATTCAGTTTGTGGATTAAAGTATATTTCGTCAGCATCATTAAATTCCACTATCTTACCATTTTGCATAACTGCCATTCTATCAGACATGAATTTTACAACTGAAAGATCATGAGAAATGAAAATGTAGGTAAACTTATATTCTTTTTTTAACTCATTAAGAAGATTGAGAACTTGGGCTTGAATTGAAACATCTAGGGCAGAAACTGATTCATCACAAATAATGAAGCGTGGTGAGACAGCTAAAGCACGGGCAATTGAAATTCTTTGTCTTTGCCCTCCCGAAAATTCATGGGGATAGCGGTAAAAATGAGTTTCGTTTAACCCTACACGTTCAAGCAACTCTATGGCTCTTTTTTTTCGCTCTTTATCACTTGAATAAATACGATGAACTTTCATGGGCTCTATGAGTGCTGATCCAACTGTAATTCTTTGATTCAATGATGAATAAGGGTCTTGTAAAATAATTTGTAAATCTTTTCGCAAATAACGCATTTTTTGGGGAGATAATTGAGTAATATCTTCTTCTTTATAAAACACCTTGCCGTAGGTAGGCTCTATTAGTCGAATCATGGTCCTCCCTAAAGTTGTTTTACCACAACCTGATTCCCCGACTAAGCCAAGTGTTTCACCTTCGAATACTTCCAAAGAGACATCTTTTAATGCTTCGAAATATTCTTTTTTTTCAAATAATTTTTTTCGGCGTATAGGATATCTCTTACTCAGGTTTTCAATTCTAAGAAGTGGAGAATGGCTGTAAATATGAGCATGTGATTTCCTACGTTCTTCTTCAGAAACAGTAAGTGCCGAAATTACACTGTCAATATTTTGCTCTTCTTTTTTTTGGTATGATTTGAGAAAATCTTCAACCGTGGGGAGTACTTTCAAACGAACATTTAGTGGTGGGCGACATGCCCAAAGACCTTTTGTATATGGATGCTTAGGATCATTGAAAATTGAACGGACTGTTCCTGTTTCAACAATTTCTCCTTTGAATAAAACAATGACTCTGTCGGCAATTTCTGCTACCACCCCCAAATCATGAGTGATAAAAATGACACTCATTCCGTGTTTTTGTTGCAGTTTTTTTATAAGTTCAATAATGCCTTTTTGAACAGAAACATCTAGCGCAGTAGTTGGTTCATCGGCAATTAGGATGTCAGGCTTGCAACTCATGGCCATGGCAATCATTACCCGTTGTTTTTGTCCACCTGAAAGTTCAAAAGGATAAGAATCGAAAATTTTTTCCGGGTGGAGTAACATTACTTCTTTAAACAGTTCAATAACTTGATTATGAGCTTCTTTTTTTGATATTTTGTTATGTAATAAAATTGCTTCAGTAATCTGTTTGCCACACTTTATGACCGGATTTAGAGATGTCATCGGCTCTTGAAATATCATGGCAATTTTATTACCCCGTATTTTACAGAGTTGTTTTTCTGACAAATGTAGTAAATCCAATGTCTCTTTCTCCTCCTTATCAGTAAAAAAAATGTTTCCGGAAATGATTTTGGATATTTTTTTGTCAATAAGACGCATTATGGAAAGAGCAGTAACTGATTTTCCGGATCCTGACTCTCCAACAATCCCCAAAGTTTCCCCTTTTTGTATTTCAAAACTGATTCTTTGTAATATAGGTTTCCAGTTAGAATCCTGCCGCAGTTCTAATGAGAAATTGTTTACGGAGAGTAAATTCATTAATATTATTAATTTGTGCAAAAATACATTTTTTTATCTCTTACAGAAAGGTTAAATCTATAATCAACAAATTCACTATTTTTGCACTCTAAAAATTAAAAAATATGAAAAAGAAAAACTTAGTCTATTTATTTGTGGCAATTTTACTTGTATTGGTTTCATGCTTTGTATTATTATATGAAAATGGTGTTTTTAAAGGTACTGGAAATGCCGGACCCGATTCCAAAACATTTTCAATTAAGGATTCTTCTAAGGTCGTCAAGATTTTCTTAGCAGATATGCATGGAAATAAGGTATTGCTGTCCAGAACCCCAAAAGGATGGATGGTTGATGATACTATTCCCGCACTTAAAGACAATATCGACATTCTTCTTTCAACTTTACTGAATTTGACTGTTAGACAGTCGGTTCCAAAAACTGCTCTAAGCAATGTAAATGCCATGCTAGCTGCGGGTTCAGTTAAAGTCGAAGTGTATGAAAAAGCTCCAAAATTTACCATTTTCGGAATTAAAATTGCAGAAAAAGAAAGATTGACCAAAACTTATTATATGGGACCTGCTACGCAGGACAACATGGCCAATTTTGCCCTTCTGGAAGGGATGGACGAACCTTATATTGTTTATATCCCTGGTTTTAGAGGTTTTGTTACTCCCAGATTCTCTCAGTTTTCGTTGGATTGGATTAGTCACCGTGTTTTTGAAACAAAAATTACTCGTATTAAATCAGTCGAATTTCAAGATATTGAAAATCCATCAGAATCTTTTAAAGTTATTAAAACCGGTGCCCGCTTTTTTGATTTATATAATTATAAAAATGAAAAAGTAATGGATTATGATACTTCTAAGTTAATTGATATGCTATCAGAATTCAGAAATAAGAACTTTGAATCTTTAGTAATAGGGATGTCTGTCGGAAAAAAAGATTCTATTCTTAACAATAATCTCTTTAAAATTATTACTTTAACAGATATAGAGGGTGAAAAAACTCAATTAAAACTATATAAAATGATTAATGAAGATGGTCCTTATTTTGATGAAATGGATATGGTCGATAAAATTACTGCTTCATATAGCCGTGACCGTTTTTATGGGGTGATTAATAACAATACCAAAAACTTTTATAAAATGCAGTTCTTCCATTTTGACAGACAAGTGCAACCACT
>JAGVVH010000280.1 GCA_019135895.1 Bacteroidota bacterium
TTTCTTCCCGAATTGGGATTGCAAAAATACAACCTTTTTTTATTTTTGCAACCTATCCTAATCTTTTTTTTTATATTTTTTATTATTCTCCTGTATATCAAGAAAATATTTTTCTAATTCTAAGCTAATTTTGTTGATAAGAAGGAATAATCACTTAGTAATAATCAATAATGCAGATAGAATTTTGAAGTAATTGAACCTTTATTTCTCAGGGAATAAAACAAAAATATTAATTTGAATAAAAATAATTGTATATTAAAAAAAAATGTATTTTTGCACCCACAAAAATTATAGTATAAATTTAACAAGAAAGAGGTATTATTTATGATTGTTGTTCCCGTTAAAGAAGGCGAAACCATTGAAAGGGCGCTAAAAAAATTAAAAAGAAAATTTGAAAAGACCGGTGTAGTAAGAGAATTGCGTAATAGACAAAAATTCACTAAACCGAGCGTTATCAAAAGGGAACAAAAGTTGAAAGCTATTTATGTTCAACAACTTCAATCAAAAGAAGCAGAATAAAATAGTTGACACTTGCGATAAAAGGCGGATTTAAAAAAATCCGCTTTTTTTTTATTTATTTCTAACAAAATTGGTTGTTTTACGTTATATAGATATATAATAATATAGTATCATGAATTCCCTTTCAGGTTTTATTGATTATTTAAAATACGAAAAAAGAGGATCCTTAAATACTGTTATATCTTATAAGACAGATTTGGAGCAATTTTTTGCATATTTAGAACAAAAATTTCAAATCATTGATATTAAAGATATTGATTCAAAAATAATCAGAACATGGATCATAACATTAGTTGAAGAAGGGCTCAGTGCAAGAAGCATAAACAGAAAAATCAGTTCTTTGAAATCCTTCTTTAAATATCATAATCGTATAAAAACAATTACACATAATCCAACAAAGCAGATTACTTCTCCCAAAATTGCAAAGCGCTTACCGGAATTTGTAGCACAAGAAGACATGGAACATTTGTTTAATGAAGATTTGTTTGCTAACACTTATGAAGGATGGCGTGATCGTGTAATCATTGAACTTTTTTACTCTACCGGAATGCGTCTTTCAGAACTTATCAATTTAAAATTCCAAGATATCGATTTTTATGAAAAGAGCATAAAAGTTCTTGGAAAAAGAAATAAAGAAAGAATTATTCCGCTTGGAAATATTGCTATTGAGGCACTTCAAAAATATTTGTTGTTTTTTGAAAGCAAATTTGGTGAATCAAAGAAATATTTTCATATCTTTGTTACCTCTAAAGCCAATAAAATTTATCCGAAAGCTGTTTACATAATAGTTCGAAAATATCTGGATATGGTGACCACAATTGACAAAAGAAGCCCTCACGTAATTCGTCATACCTTTGCAACGCATCTGTTGAATAACGGTGCAGACATCAATGCCATAAAAGAAATATTGGGACATTCCAGTTTGGCAGCGACTCAAGTATACACTCACAATTCTATTGACAAATTAAAAGCTATATATAAACAAGCCCATCCAAGGGCATAAAAAAGGAGGTCATTATGAATATTAACATTACATCTGTCCATTTTAAAGCAGATCAAAAACTTGAAAATTTTATTACTGAAAAAGTTGAAAAAATGTCAAAAGTCTATGACGGCATTCTTAGCTCTGAAGTGACTTTAAAACTGGAAAACACCGAAAGACCTGAAAACAAAACTTGCGAAATTAATATGAAAATTCGTGGCAATAATGTTTTAGCCGGGAAAACCGCAAAAACATTTGAAGAAGCAACTGATTTGGCTGTGGAAGCCACAAGAAAGCAACTTCAGAAAATAAAAGATAAAGAACGCGGTAATTAATATCGTATGCCCGTAATTTTTTCTAATAAAATTGACTCTTCCACCTCTCTATGTGTATGGCACATAACAGAGACGGAAGAGTCTCTTTTTTCAAACCTGATTTTAAATGATGATGATATTTCAAATATCATTCGCCTTAAATTAAATAAACGAAGAGTAGAAAAGTTGGCTTGCCGTCAATGTTTAGCTTATCTTCTTAAAGATAACAATATTGATCTTCACTATGGGAGCCATGGAGAACCTATTATTCATAATTACTACATTTCATTTTCTCATTCTGACAAATTTGCAGCAGTAGCTATTTCAAAAAAATATCCTGTGGGTATTGATATTGAGAAAATGGGAACAAGAATTATTCCTCTGACTTATAAATTTATGAATGAAAAGGAATTAGAAATATCTGAATCTAATAATTCTGAATATTTTCATTATTTTTGGGGCGCAAAAGAGGCTATTTATAAAATTCACAAAGAGAAAAATTTAGATTTCAAAGAGAATATATTAGTTAAAAAGAATGAACAAAAAGGATATTTATTGAGCGGAAAATCTAAATGTGAATTTAAAATATACAATTGGATAGTAGAAAAAATGATGTTAGTTTGTGTTACTAGAATTAATGAATAAGGAATGGATTTTAAAATAAGAGTAGCTGAAAAAACTGATGCTAAAGACCTTTATTCCTTAAACTCAAGATGGCAGGGAGAAAGGATGAATGAAGATTCCAAAAAAAATTACGGATTTCTATCTGCTTCTTTTTCTGAAAATGATTTCAAAATTTTAATTTCTCATGAGGAAGTTGTAGTTGCAACGTATGGTAATCTAATTATTGGCTATTATCTTATCAACAATTATGTTGACACAGAAAAATTCAGACTGGGGAAATCGATTGTTCAAAAAATAAAAAATGATAATAAAATTCCTTCGGGTTGTAAAGTTGCTCTTGGAGCTCAAGTTCTTATAGAGGTCGATTATCGGGGAAATAATCTTACTAATAAAATGCTTTATTTACTATGTAAAAATGTCAGTCATAAATATGATTATTTTTATAGTTCAATCAAAAAAAATAACATTCAATCAATTAAAGCAAACTTGAGAAACGGATGGAAGATTGTTGAGGAAGATGAGACTCTTTTTTTTGTATTTTTGCACACAAAGGATTATTTATTGAATTCAAAAAATTTTGAGAAATGAAAAATATATTAATCACTGGAGGTGCGGGATTTATAGGATCTCACGTTGTCAGATTATTTGTCAACAAATACCCTGATTACCAAATATTCAATCTTGACAAACTCACTTATTGTGGAAATTTAGAAAATCTCAAAGACATAGAAACCAAGAAAAATTACCAATTTATCAAAGGTGATATTATTGATAATGAATTTATTACAAAAATATTTCAGCAATATCGTTTTGAGGGAATTATTCACTTGGCAGCTGAATCTCATGTAGATCGTTCCATCACCAATCCTATGGAATTTATATATACTAATGTTATCGGGACAGTAAATTTGCTCAATGCAGCTAAAACTATCTGGAAGGATTGTTTTGAGGGAAAACTTTTTTATCATATCTCAACCGATGAAGTTTACGGCACATTAGGAGATACAGGGGCCTTCGACGAAAAGTGTCCATATGATCCACACAGTCCTTATTCTGCTTCAAAAGCAAGTTCTGACCATTTTGTCAGAGCTTATCATGATACCTACAAACTGCCGGTTGTTATTTCCAACTGTTCAAACAATTACGGTCCAAATCAATTTCCCGAAAAGTTAATTCCATTATTCATCAATAACATCAAACAAAACAATCCACTGCCTGTATATGGCAAGGGGATCAATGTTCGTGACTGGCTTTACGTAGAGGATCATGCCAAAGCAATAGATATTATTTTTCATCATGCCAAAAATGGCGAAACCTATAATATTGGGGGTAATAACGAATGGAAAAATATTGATTTGATTAAGGAATTAATTAAAATTATGGATGATAAACTTGGTCGACCCGTAGGCACATCAGATAAACTCATCACCTATGTAACTGATCGGGCAGGCCATGATCTTCGATACGCCATTGATGCAAGAAAATTAAAAAAAGAACTTGGATGGGAACCTGAGATTAAATTTTCCGAAGGATTTAAAAAAACGGTCGATTGGTATTTAAATAATGAAAAATGGCTTAAAAATGTCACATCCGGATCCTATCAAGAATACTACAAAAAAATGTATCATAATAGATAATTTATTTAGATAAACAATCAACATAGGTACATTGGGTTAATTGTTGGAGCCAAAAACGGTCGTGGAAGTCTTGAAGCTCAATTAATGAAAACATTAATTAAAAATGTCAGGAATGAATAATAAAAGATGGTCATCCCTTATTTAACAAACTCAATTTTAACATTAAGAATTTTTCTCAAGGATGAAAGGAATTTATCAGCTTCACTACGGCGGACGGTAAAAGTAATCATATATTTATCCAAATAAGTCTGATCACTAATTTTAATAGAATCATTTTTAAGCACTTTCATAACAGCATTCATCTCCGAAAAATCAAATAAGAGTCTATAGGTTTCATCAATGGTTTTTTCAATTATTATATTAGCATCAATAGCATCTTTCGCAGCAGTTCTGTATGCATTTATTAATCCGGGAATACCCAGTTTAATCCCACCAAAATATCTGACCACAACAACAAGCACATTAGTAAGATCATAAGACAACAACTGTCCATATATTGGTCTCCCGGCACTACCGGAAGGTTCTCCATCATCATAAACTCTATAAGCATTTTTTTCGGCTCCTAAAATATATGCATAGGAATGGTGTCTGGCATCATAATAAGATTTTCGGATATCGGCAAGATATTGCTTCACCTGATCTTCATTTTCAACCGGAAAAGCAAGAGCAATAAAACGGCTACCTTTTTCTGTATAAAGACCTTTAGAATGATCAGCCAATGTTTTATATGTGTCGTCGAACATATCGGATAACATTATTATTAATAACAACTTCCCTATCAGGCATTTGATTGATCACTGGGGCTTTCAGCCCTTTTCCCCATTGCTGATTACCAATTAAAATTCGTGCTTCATCCCACAAGCCAGCATTCAGAAAGCTATCTAAAGTTTTACGACCGCCTTCAACCAAGAGCGACTGGATATTTTGAGAATAGAGCACATTCATAGCTTCAGTCAAATTTTCAGGAAGCATCGAATAATAATCTGAAGAGGAAGCAACATCACGATTTATAACAAATCGTGCAGGATTTTTACCCGAATACAATCTATTTGTAAGTTGCGGTTTATCGTGAATCATCGTATTATATCCTATTAAAATAGCATCTTCTTCACTACGCCACTTATGAACGATAACTCTTAGTTCCTGATTAGTAATCCAATAGGATTCAATTTCACCCTCATTTCTTCTTTCAATATCAATAAATCCATCAGACGTTTGCGCCCATTTCAAAATAATGTAAGGACGCTTAAGATTATGAAAAGTAAAGAATCTCCGATTCAACTCTCGGCATTGATCTTCCAAAATATTGACAATAACATTTACTCCTGCACTATTTAATTTGCTGACACCTTGCCCGTTGACTTTTGAATTAGGATCAATATTTCCAATCACAACCTCAGGAATGCCTGCCTGAATAATTGCATCGGCACAAGGTGGCGTTTTCCCAAAATGAGAACAAGGTTCCAAATTAACAAAGAGTGTGGAATTTTTGAGTAAGTCTGGATTTTTAACTGAATGGATAGCATTAATTTCAGCATGATTATCTCCATATTGTCGATGCCAACCTTCCCCGATAATCAATTCATCTGACACAATAACAGCCCCCACCATTGGATTAGGTTGCACTCTACCCAATCCTAAAGAAGCCAATTCAAGGCATCTTTGCATATAACTTTCTAGCAGGGCTTTTTTCATAATTAAAAACCTTAATGCTGTTTAGTGACAAAATAAGACAGTGGTTGCACTTGTCTGTCAAAATGGAAGAACTGCATTTTATAAAAGTTTTTGGTATTGTTATTAATCACCCCATAAAAACGGTCACGGCTATATGAAGCAGTAATTTTATCG
>JAGVVH010000567.1 GCA_019135895.1 Bacteroidota bacterium
AAAAAGGGTATTAAGATCAATTACTTTACCAGGGGTACTATTCCTGAAATTCTTGTGGAAAAAAGAAAAACGGAGGCTGGTTATGTCAATGTTTCTTCAGCGGAATTAACAGCTGCTGATTTGGTTTACTACCACAACCGAATTGGCGGTCTCAACAGGGTATGCACTGTTATTAATGAACTTGCTGAATCAATCAGTCCAAAGAAAATCAATAAGGATTTAATTGAAAGTATGTCTACTCCGACCATACAAAGACTTGGGATTATCTTCGAAAAGTATGTAAACCGGCCTGATCTTGGTCAAGAACTGCTTGAAGTGACGCAGAGTAAAAAAAGGAAATTCTATATACAACCTTTTAAAGCAGGGGGAGAAAAGAAGGGATTTGAAATAGATGAAAAATGGAAGATCATTATTAACACCACTATTGATATTGAAGAATGATCCCGATTACTGATATCCGTGCATGGAGCAATATCGTTCCCTGGGTAAATGATGAACAGATTGAACAGGATTTGGTGATCAGTCGCTCCCTGATCGAAATTTTTTCTGACGAATATCTTGCCAGCCAACTTGCATTCAGGGGTGGCACTGCCATACATAAACTATTTCTTCAACCGCAACCTAGATATTCAGAAGACATTGATCTTGTCCAGAAAGAAAGCAGGCCAATCAAGGAAATAATAACCCGAATTCAGAATAAGTTGGCGTTCATTAGCAAACCGGTAGTTAAGCAAAAGGCAAATAATAACACCCTACTTTTCAGGTTTAATTCGGAGGGAATTTCTCCTGTCCCACTTAAATTGAAGGTGGAAATTAATTGCCGGGAGCATTTCTCAGTATTAGGTTATCAGGAAATTCCATTCTCTGTCAGTTCCAGATGGTTTTCTGGTACTGGAGCAATTCAAACTTATCAGCTTGAAGAACTTCTGGGAACAAAACTCAGAGCATTGTATCAGCGAAAAAAAGGACGGGATCTGTTTGATCTTTACAAAGCATTGACATTATTTCAGGTATCATCAGAAAGAATAATTGAATGCTACTATGAATACATGAGGTTTGTGGTTAAAAATATTCCAACACAAAAACAATATATTTTAAACCTGGATGAGAAAATGAAAGATGATGAATTCATCAACGACACAAATTTCCTATTGCGCCCGACTGAAGTTTATAATCCAGTAGATGCTTATGATCTTATTAAAGATAAACTTTTAAAATATTTATAACTTGATTTAAAATAGTAAATTTTTCATCAAAGTATCATTAAGTGATCCTTTGGTGAAAAAAATACTACACCTAAATCTCTTTTAACTGTCTGATTTTCCGAACAGTGTTAACAGAATGTCCAGTTATCCCGGCAATCCGCCTCACAGATAGTTCACTTTTGTCAAGGAGATCTAAGATATTCTGATATTTGTTCATCAGTAGAGACGGATTGGACTTTGCCCCATTAACCCGGCCATTATACACTCCTTTAATCTTGGCAAGGTGAATCCCTTCGAGTTGACGAATTTTTCTCTGACTGTTCTCCATCTCCGCACCAATACTCAACATCTGCAGCAACATTTTCGCAACAGGATTTTCTTTACCGTTTTCCATAGTGAGCATATTAAATTGTTGGATATAAAGTGCAATTCCTTTTTCATAAAGCATTTCCACAAAGTTCAATACATCTACCACTTTTCTACCGATTCGTGAAATTTCTGATACCATTACGACCTGAACAGGCGTTTTATCAATATAATCGATCAACGATTTGAACTCTGTCCTGGATCCGGATTTAATGGTTCCGGAAATTTTTTCCTGGAATACTCTTCTGACATTCCATCCCTTTTCTTGGGCAACTGTTTTAAGGTTGATTATCTGCCTCTGATTATCTTGAGATTCAGAAGACACCCGACTATAAATTAATGCTTCCATATATGTCATATTTGAGGTCACCCTATTATTAATACATTTTGGCCATTTTTATGAGACTTTTGATCTGAAAAATGTATCACCCTCATGTATACCCTATAGTTGATACATTGTTCGAATTTTGGATTTTCCATTTTAATTTAGATTAATACAATTGTAATGGTACTTCTCCGAATTGAAGACTAGCCAATCCGGCAAAGGTATAATGTGCAATCTTGGATCTTCATTTTCCACAATTTCAACAATAACAATATATCTTTTACGACAGCTTTCATCTGTCCTGACTGAAAATTGAAGAAACTTCTGCTTGTTTGTCATATGACAAAAATACATATAAATATATGTATTCACAATTTCATACATATAATTTTATGTTTTTTCATACTTTTATGAAAAATCTTATCATGAAACCCAAAAAGGTTCCGGAATCCTATCTGGAAATAGATCAGAAACTAATCCAGATAGGAGGAAAAGTAAGGCAGCTAAGGAAGGCTAAATACGCTAATTATGAGGATTTTGCAAAAGCAAACAATATAAATAAAGTTACTTTGAATCGAATAGAACGCGGTGAGAGTGTATCAACAAAATTATTCCTTAGCGTGTTACAAAAGCTTGAAATAACATCATTAGAAGAATTTTTTAGAGGCCTGTAAGTTTAAAATGATATGAATTCTCGCTTTTTTGATCCTTAAGAATATTCTACTCAATTTCCTATAATCACATTTTTAAACTTCTCCAATTCTATCTTTAAAAGACATGCATTTGTAATCATCAGTAATACAGATGTATGCCAAATTAATGGGGAATAATTAAAAATTTTATACAAGTATTCCTGACTTTTTCGGAATCACTCTGTATTTATTAGTAACAAAAAATAACATTTATTACTAAAAAAATGCTTTATGAAAAACTTAAAAAGGAAAACAAAAATCTTTATATCAAAGAGTTATCCCCAAAATAAAAACAGGTCTCTGAAAAGAAAATGCACTGTTGAGTGTAACCCAAGTCTGCTAATACGTGGTCTTTCTAATTCACTCACAAAGGACACCGTCATTAATCATCCAAACCAGGATAGTATTGACAGGTATGAAGTGATTTATGTTGATTAATATATAAAAGTTATGTTTCAGAAATATATTTTAAGAAAATTCCAGGAAATTGAAACATGTCTCAGTGATTGTGGCGACATCAGGGTGTTATGTCACAAGAAGAATACCTATGTAATCGAAGATGCTTTTGGCAACAAAATGAACTTGCATAAAAGCACTGGTGAAAAGTTAAACGCATATCGACATTTAAATGGTATCATGTGTTTCAGATCGAGGTTCTCCGTTTTTGAAAATCAATTAATGTAAAAAAATTAAACAATGGCAAACGATTGCATAAATAGACTCCAGATTCATTGCGATAATTATCAAATACTGATAAAAATACATGAATTATTGTACAAGACAGAAAATGGGAAGATCCATTATACGATGATGAAATTAATTCCAATACCTGCAGAAGATTATGATTCAGAAGGTAATCCTTTAATAGGATTCTTCACACCAATGGGTTATTGGGGTACTCGGTCTGACTTCGTTCATCTGGAAATCAAAATAGAAAAGGATGAACTCATATTCGAATATTGGACGTAAGCATCCGGTCTCCCACGTATTTTGCTGATGGAAGGATTCGCTTACCTTCCCCGGCAAAAAATCAATGTTAAGCAGTTCAAAGATGGTCGTTCTTCTGGAGCGGCAGAAGGAGTCGGGATTAAGCGTCAGGAGTTTTTGTTCTAATGAAGGTATAGCACCATCAACATTCTATTACTGGCAGAAGAAGCTCCGCAAGGAGGATAGTGGCGGGCGCTTTATACCACTTCTTGTCCGGGCTCCGGGATCAGTTGCATGTCCGGCCTCCGTTCAGAGGCCCGCACCCGGCATGGACGATACTCCGGTGGAGATTACCTATCCCAACGGGACTACCCTTCGGATAAGACAAACCCTGGATATGGCCGGGCTTCGCTCACTAGTGTCCCTGTTAGACTGAGGCCATGTTCCATCTTCACAGCTCACTGCGGTATTACCTGTATCCACTGCCGGTAGATATGCGTAAAAGTTTTTACACCCTGAGTGGTGTGGTTAACTCACTGATGAACCAGAATGTCCGCGACGGAGGGGTCTTTATCTTCATGAACCGTCATCAGAACGTTATGAAGATCCTACACATGGAATATGCCGGGTTGGTCATCTATCATAAGCGACTTGAATCAGGTCGGTTTAAGCTTCCGGTTTTTGATGAGAACACAGCCTCGATAAGCATTGACTGGAAGGACTTAATGTCTATGGTTGAAAGCGTAAAGCCAAGGTGTTCAAAAGCCCGGCGTATTGTTAATAAATAACAGTCAATCAGTTAATTAAAAGTTTTGTCGTCAGGTATCACATAACTTTGTCACGGTTATCTTTGGCTCAGATTTAAAGCAAGACGGACTGTGTCAAATACCCCTGATCAAAGCGCATTTATAGAGACCCTCCTCCAGGAGCGTGACGAGCTTTATCAGGAACTGTCCAAGCTAAGACAAGTAGATGGAGGGACACTGGAACGCTACGAGGCATTAATCAGGGAGAAGGATCGCAAGATCAGCCAATTAGATGATAAGGTCAAGAGTTCTGATGAGAAGATACAGAAGTTCGAAGAGAAGATCAGGCAATTAACCGATCAGCTTGCATGGTACAGGCGTAAGTTCTGGAAGTCATCGAGTGAAAAGTACATCCCCTCTGATCCTGCGCAGCGCAAGCTTGACTTTGACGGCATTGACATCCTGCCTGAAGAAGAGACTGTCATCAAGGCATCAGCCAATGAAATCATCTCCTATAAGCGTACCAGGGTAGAAAGAGAGAAGAAGCAGCCGGTACGTATGCCTCTTCCGGAGCATCTCCGCCGCGAGGAAGAGATCATCGAGCCAGAGGGTATTGATGATCTCTGGGTGCGTATAGGCGAAGAGGTTACCGAGCAACTGGAGCATAAACCCGGTGAACTTTATGTCCGAAGGATTATCCGCCCGAAGTATGCTCTGAAGAAGGATCTTCAACTGGTGCAGGAATCAAGTGGTGAAGAGAGTCAGGATAAAGCTGTTAAGATAGCCGCCCTTCCGCTGTTGCCACTGCCCAGGAGTAATGCCGGTGCCAGTCTGCTTGCCGAGCTTATCATGAGCAAGTACATGTATCATCTTCCATTCCACCGGCAACTGGCAATGTTTAAGCTTGAGGGCATAAAGATACCTGCATCAACTGTCAACGACTGGTTCACCGGTTGCGGGGATCTTCTCAGGGCGCTGTATTACAGGTTAAGAGAGATAGTCCTTGAGAGTGACTATATACAGGTCGATGAAAGCACGGTGCCAGTTATAAACGATGAAAAGCACCGGGCAGTTAAAGCCTACCTGTGGGTGGTGAGATCGGTGATGAAGAACCTGGTATTCTTTCATTACGACAAGGGCTCAAGGGCACAGAGGGTGGTCATAGAACTTCTGCGCGATTACAAGGGTGCAGTACAGACAGATGGTTACGATGCTTATTCTATCTACGAGAATAAGAAGGGTGTATTGCTTCTTGGTTGCTGGGCACATGCAAGACGTAAATATGCCGAAGCCTTGAAAGAAGACAAGGCCGGAGCTGAATATGCCCTGGAGCAGATAAGCCTGCTCTACGGTGTGGAGTCGATGGCAGATGACCAGGGGCTCGATTATCAGCAGAGAGCAGAGCTTCGTTCAAGACTTGCCTATCCCATCCTCCTTGGTTTTGAAAAATGGGTCGTCAGTTACATGCCCAAGGCATTATCAGGAGGCAGAATGAGCAAAGCATTAACTTATACATACTTATTGTTCCACCGGTTATCCAGGTATCACCTTGACGGCCGTTACAAGATGGACAATAACCTTGTGGAGAACAGTATCCGCCCTTTGGCTTTGGGGAGAAAAAATTACATGTTCTGTGGCAATCATG
>JAGVVH010000243.1 GCA_019135895.1 Bacteroidota bacterium
ATTTCTGACATTGCATTAGATATAATCAATTTAAATAAAAATTCTAAGAATATAACATATAACCAGTATAGTGATAGTGAATTAGAAAGAATTGAAAAACTAGGGATTGGCTTAAATGCTTGTTTTGGAAATTGTGATTGGCTTATTAACTACAATGATAAATTCATCAAATTTTCCTCTATTGCTGATATATCAAGAGGTGAAAGACGAGGATGGGATGATTTATTTTATCCGGATTTTGAAGAAGCACAACAAATTGAGGAAGATTATATAAAAAAAGTATATAAAACCGCTAAAGGAAGTGAATATTATGTCGTTGCTCCTGATCATCCTGCTTTTTGTTGCGAAAAATCAATTTCAGAACTTGAGAAGTTGGGTCATCAGGGGGCGCTTAATTGGATTACCAAATTCAAAAATGATACTAATGAAAAAGGCGAACCATTACCAGATGTTTTAAAAAGAAGAGATATGTATTGGTATGAAATGCCATCAAGGACATTGGCAACTTTTGCATTATCAATAAATCCTGATAGAAAAATTTGTTTTTATAGATTTATTGAACCATCTTTTGTAAATCAACGATTAATTAGTATTTCGCCCAACAAATTTATTGACCTGGATTTATTACATGCTTTATTAAACTCTATCTTTGTAACAAGTCAAATTGAATCTTTAGGTTTTGGTAGAGGTCTTGGCGTTTTAGATATAAATGCATCAAATATAAGAGATGGCCTTTTTATTCCAAATATAAATATTATAGACAACAATGATGCGATACAAATTAAAAAATTATTTAAAATAATAATAATGAAGCCAATCATTGATACAATAGCTACATTGGATTCACCAGAGTGGATAGAGTTTAATTATAAAATAGCTAAATCGATAAATTTACCTACAGAAAGTGTTAGATCCGCTTATGAACATTTTTCTCGTATATACACCATACGTAAATCTGTTGGTAGATAATAACATCCAACAACCGCGTGGACTTGGTTCGGCTATGGCACACAGTTTGCAAGTCGCTTCGCTCCTAAGCAAGCTGTGCGCCATCGACGCCTCACAAGTCACGCGCACGTTAGCCAGGTGCTACGCGCTCTGAAAAAATAGGCTGAAATGGTGTATTTAATAAGGATAGGGAAATCATTATTGAACCCAATAGTCAGTCTGAAGGGAACATTGTAGCATTTACCCAATAGTCAGTCTGAAGGGAACATTGTAGCATTTATCGAGGAAGATGGCATGCCGATCGAATTGCTACAAATAAAGAAATCCACAAGAGAAATAGAGCATAGTATACAAAACAGATGCTATAATTCCACACTTGAAATGTAAACACAATGTGTATATATTTATAGTGGAGGAAGAGATATGATCAAGAAATTAATTCAGCACGGTAATAGTGCGGCACTTGTCCTCGACAAACCCATTCTCGATTTACTGGATATGTCCTTAGACACTCCGGTTGAGATTACAACCGACGGTAAAAATCTCATCCTTTCACCACAGAAGGACGCATCTCGCGAAAAGGATATTCTCGACTCCCTAAAGAAGATTAACCAAAAATATCAGCACGCATTAAAGAAACTGGGTGAATAATGAGTATCCGCTTCTTAACCCTCTCTGAAGTACTGCTCATCTATGAAGATCAGATACGACAGTATGGTGGAAGATATGGTGTGCGGGATATTTCGCTCTTAAGCTCTGCTATCTATGTCCCCCAGGCGACATTTGGAAATGAGTACTTGCATGCAACAATTCCACAGATGGCCGCAGCGTATGCCTATCACATCTGCGAGAATCATGCGTTGATTGATGGAAACAAACGAACGGCTTTAGCTTAAAGAAAACGAATACTGTGGCTAACAACTGCTTTAACCAGACTCGCCTGTTGTCACAAAACTTGCTTCCAGGCTTTGCCTGGCAAGTTTTGCGCCAATCTCAGGCTCGCTGGTTAAGCGCACGTTAGGTTGACGCCTTCGGCGCGGAGGAAAAATGCAGTATAAAAATAAATCACAAATCGCTAGAATTGAAACAGAAAAATGGGTGATTGACAGCTTATTTTGTCCATTATGTGGCAATAGATTGAATGCATCTACAGCAAATACTAAAGTTTATGACTTTTTTTGTTCAAGCTGCAATCAAGAATATCAATTGAAAGCTCTATCGAAGAAGATAGGCAAAAAATTAATCGGATCAGAGTATTACACTTTCATAAAAGCAATACAAAATAGATCAGTTCCCAATTTCCTAGTAATGGAATATTCAATAGAAAATAATACTTTCAAATCTAAAGAAGTAATATTCATCCCAAAGGTATTTATTTCAGAAGCTATAATCGAAAAAAGAAAGCCATTATCTGAATCTGCAAGAAGAGCTGGTTGGACAGGATATAATTTGCTTTTTGAACACATACCTAGCTATGGCAAATTGTATATTGTAGAAAATGAAGTAATCAAATCGAAAAGTAATGTACTTAAAGAGTCACAAAAAATCGTTGGTCTATATAATATGGAATCAAATGAGGTAAAATGGAAAATTGAAATATTAAAAATAGTAGATTCATTGGATTCAGTATTTACATTGCATGATGTATATAATAAAGAAAATGAATTACAAAAGTTATTTCCAGATAATAATCATATTAAAGACAAAATAAGACAACAATTGCAATTTATTAGAGACGATAATGTAATCATATTTCATGGAAATGGGAAATATGAAAAAACCTAACAACTGCTTCAACCTGACTCGGCTATGTCACGATTCTTGCTAATCGTCGCTAAGCTCCTCGGTAAGAATCGCGCCAAAATGCCTCGCAGGTTAAGCGAATGTTAGATTGACGCTTCGCGCGGAGAGAAATATTTCGCGCGGCACGGAGGCCGCTCGAGGAAAT
>JAGVVH010000150.1 GCA_019135895.1 Bacteroidota bacterium
AGAAGAAGAGAATGGAGAGTATTTGACCTTGTAGCTCCCTCACAGAAGTTTGATCCCAATGCCGAAAATTATCCTTTTTCCGTCAAACCGGACACATTGGTTACTTTGGAAAAAATGGTCAGCATTTTTAAAGACTACTACGAAGGTACCGAATACGATATGCGCAAAACACTTACAGTTACTGACAATCAAGGCAAAACCATCATCTCACCCTTGGCAAATCCATTCATGAAATCCGATGAGTTAAAGTTGCATAAAATCAACGGTGGTTGGCACTGGCGGGGAGAAAGAACTATTGCCGTTCATTTCACTGTTTACGCAACCATCATTCAATGCCGCAATTTTCTTCCTGATGAAATCGGGGGATTGTGCTGGTTTGCTCTGGATAATGTTGCTTCATCAATTTATGTTCCCTTTTACGGATCTATCAATTATTTTCCAAATTCTTATCAGACATGCGGAAGAAAAACCGGCTTTAGCAAAGAATCCGCCTGGTGGGCTTTCAACAGATTAGGAACGATTACAGCTAAACGTTGGGGAGATATGCACAAAATTGTTGACAATGCCTGGAACCCGATGCAGAAACAATTCTTTGCCGATCAAAATCAAATTGAAAATAAAGCATTACTTCTTTACAACAATGGTGAACATGAAAATGCCATCCGTTTTCTGACGGATTACTGCAATTCCTGTGGCAATAAAGCAGTTGAAACAGCTTGGGAAACAGGGGATTTAATTTGGACAATCTTCGACGGAGCCTGGTAATATAAAAAGAGCCTTGATAAAATCAAGGCTCTTTTTTATCCATTCAGTAATTAACCAATGAAGTGATAATATTGATTATCTTTCAAGTTTACGAACAGGTGATCTCATTAACTTGGTAGCAGCCAAAATTGACATATCGGTACCTGTAATAGTAATAGGGGCAATAACTTGGTCTGCACCATTTACCATAACTTCACCGGCATTCCACATAGTTCCTGTGAAAACAAAACTTGTGCTTAAATTGGTCAAATCAATTTCTGTAACATTATAAGCGCCACTGTCTGATAACCAATCACAATAAGTGCTACCACTATATTCAAACATAAATTCTTTACAATACTGAATCATGTAATAATTTGATTCTTCTGTAGTGAAAGTTCCGATTTCATTAGGCATTTGTACAGCTAAAAATGGAACTGTATCCATTGAGGCAAACTTGTATGCAGTAAAAAATAAAATACCGTAATCATCATAATTTTGTCCCTGAATGGTAGTTTCATCGGCATCCCATTCGGCACCATCAAAGTTAACTGCGAGAGCTGCAGCTGGTTCCGGTTCCGGTTCCGGTTCCGGTTCTGGTTCTGGATCACAAGCGGCAAATGCCACCATAATAAACATAGCTAATGCTAATAATTTTGCTATTTCTTTCATAATAAATATTTTGGTTGTTTTTTGCCTACTCTTATTGATTTTCGGCTTCCTCATCTTTTTTTTTAAGAGATTTAGATTTCTCTTTTGTCATATCCTTTCCCCACTTTAGTCCTTGAAGCGGATTAATTCTACTCAAAAAAAACGTAGGACCGGATTCCATTTGTTTATAAACGAAAGAAATCAAACGTTTTTTATATATTATTTTTAGTTTTTCAGTTATATTATTGTAAATCCCAACTCTTTTTCACTATTGATAATGCAAAAATAAAAATTTTTTATATAGAAAAAAAATTTTTTCAAAAAATTATTCACGTCAAAATATATATCTTTGCATTCACATTTTTTATTTTATTCAAAATCATATAATCATGTTTCTTTGGGATTCTATAGCATTTGGACCTATACACAGCAGAAGATTAGGAAGCTCGCTCGGAATAAACGTCTTACCCACTACAGAGAAAATTTGTTCGTTTAACTGCCTTTATTGTGAATGCGGTTGGACTTTGGAAAAAAATATTGACTCTACTCAATTTTATCCTCTTAAAACAATATTGGATGCACTGGATTCTAAATTGAAAAAATGCAGTGATGATAAAATTCAGATTGATAGTATTACTTTTTCAGGAAACGGAGAACCCACACTGCATCCTAATTTTGGAGAAATAATTGATGGACTGATTCTTATAAGAGATCGCTATTATCCCGGAATTCCTATAACCTGTCTTTCAAATTCTACACAACTCTATAAAGAAAGTGTAAGAGAAGCATTGAAAAAAATTGAAAATCCTATCTTAAAGTTAGATGCCGGCACTGAAGAGCTGTTTCAACTTATTAACAGACCTATTTTGCCCATATCATTGACTGATGTCATTTCTCACTTAAAGAATTTTAAGCAAAATCTTATCATCCAGACCCTTTTTCTGAAAGGAACCATAGATGGAATGAAATTTGACAATACCGACGATACAAATCTTGAAAAGTGGCTATTTTGTATTAAGGAGATTGCTCCCAAAAAAGTAATGCTCTACTCAATAGATAGAGAAACTCCTGCCAATCATCTGACAAAAATCTCAAAACAACAATTGGAAATAATTGCAAAAAGAGTCAAAGAAATAGGTATTCTAACGGAAGTTTACTGAAATCTTCGAAAGAATAAATCTCCTATTAGTTAGCGGGTTCTTCTGAAACTCCTCTCTGAGGAACTGCGTTTCTTTTTATCTCCTGCCCTGAAACTTCGTTTATCATGAAAATTATATCGTGGTTTTTCCCCATCAACATTTCTCCCTGAATCTTCGACAACACTTACTCTAAGATCATTACCACCATTGCGGTTAAATGCTCCCAATACTTTAGAAAGTTGATCATCATAAATTTCAAAAAATGAATTTTTGCTGTTTACTTCAATCTTTCCGACATTAATTTTCTCTTTGGTAGTAGTGTTGATAATATCTAATATAGAGCGCGGAGAAGCATTCTGAGACATTCCAACGTTTATCTTTAAGCGGACACGATTGCTCCGCGCTGAAGATCTTTCTCCCTTCTTTTTGCCTTGTCGACCTTCTTTTCTGTCATACTTTTCAGCTTTGTCAATTTCATAAACATTGAGGTCTTCGGCATCTTTGTAATACTCAAGAAATCGATTGAATTCCACTGAAACAAATCGTTTGATAATCTCATCCTTGTCTAGATATGCAAGTTTTTTGTATATCTGAGTTAAAAGAGGGTCTATCTGTTCATTATTGACCTGAACATTTTCCATACGGTCAATAAGAAAGAAAAGTTGCCGTTTGCAGACTTCCATTCCGGAAGGAATTTGTTCCTGCTTAAACTCTTTCTGTACCAACTTCTCAATTTCGTGAAGTCTTTTTACCTCTTTGGTATGAATAATAGAAATGGAAATGCCGGATTTATTGGCACGCCCCGTTCGACCGCTTCTGTGAGTATAAATCTCATTGTCATCAGGAAGATTATAGTTGATGACATGAGTAAGGTCGCTGACATCAAGTCCACGAGCAGCTACATCGGTTGCCACAAGAATCTGAAGATTGCGGAGACGGAACTTATTCATAACCATATCTCTTTGCATCTGACTCAAATCACCATGAAGAGCATCGGCATCATACCCGTCACGCATGAGTTTGTCGGCAATCTCTTTCGTTTCCTGACGAGTGTGGCAAAATACGATTCCGTAAATGTCAGGATTCATATCCACAATACGTTTTAACGCCAAGTAGCGGTTACGAGCCTGAACCACATAGTATTTGTGTTCAACATTTTCAGCACCTGCATTGCGGTTTCCGACAGCTATTTCACAATATTGATTCATATATTTCTTGGCAATGTGAAATACAGGGGCAGGCATGGTGGCCGAAAATAGAAAAGTACGACGATCTTTGGGAGTAGTGCTTAAGATGGTCTCAATTGCGTCTTGGAAACCCATATTGAGCATTTCATCAGCTTCATCTAAGACCAAAAAAAGAATATTGTCAAGTTTTACTTTTTTACGTTCAATAAAATCTATTAAACGACCGGGAGTTGCCACCAAAATTTGTGGCTTTTGTTCAAGTTGCCGCATCTGTGTAACGATGCTTTCTCCGCCATATACGGGAACAACCTTAATTGCAGGCATTAACTGTGAATAGCTTTTTAAATCATTCGATATCTGAACACAAAGTTCGCGTGTTGGGGCTAATATCAGAGCCTGAATAGATTGATTTTCAGGATCTACCACATTTAAAATGGGCAAGCCAAAAGCTGCAGTCTTACCGGTTCCGGTTTGGGCCATAGCTACCAAATCGGCAGTTTCGTTCATAATAAAGGGGATTACCTGCTCCTGTATGGGCATGGGTAATTCGTAACCGAGTCCGGTTACTGCTGTCAGGATTTCTTCTTGTAATCCTAAGTTTTGAAATGTTATCATAAAATTTGTTTACACGTCCACTGTATTTTCTCGAAAATTCCTTATCGTTATTTTGACGTGTAAGCTATTGTTAGCAAAGGCACTGCCTTTAGAATTTGAACAAGGGAATACGTTTTCGACGTCCGTTTTAAATTGGCGGCAAAGGTACACTTTTTTTCCATATAAAATTGCCCTGGGAACAAGGCAAATTTTAATAACAGACATTTATGTCATTATCTTATTTATCAGGGCGTTCCGGCTCGCTACGCTTCGCTAACGCAAAGTAATTGGTATGATTACGAATTTTAAATAATGATATTCTTTTTCATTTCATGTTAAAAAAACATCATTTTTTTTTATACATTTGCACGTCAAAAAAAAATTGATTTAACGGAATGTAGAAATTAGTATTTTTCCAAAGTGGAAAGGAGGTTCAGATGGTTGATACCATTAGTTTTGGGACGCTAAAATGGCACCATATTACAAATCCGACTGTTGAGGATTTGGATTTTTTAAGAGATAACTTCCATTTTCACCCTTTGGACATTGATGACTGCTCCAGTTTTGTTCAACGTCCCAAAATTGATATCTACGATGATTATTTCTTTTTAGTTCTCCATTTTCCTTTATTGGACAAACGAACCAGTCTGGTCAAAACAGAAGAAACTAAAATATTCTGGGGACAGGATTTTATTATCACGGTTGCCAATTCCCATTATGTGGTTCAGGATCTTTTTAACTTAATAAAACTTAATCCTGAAGAACTTGAAGAAGATGCCATTAGCGGAACCAGTGACGCCATTTTATATAAAGTTCTTTACAGAATGATGAAAGAAACTTTTCTTCTTGTAGAACGGATGGGCACTGAAATTGATTTTATTAACCGCGAGCTTTTTGAAGCTAAATCAGAGAAAATTATTGAACAAATTTCACGTTTTAGAAAAAATATAATTCAACTCAATACCATTTTTAAACCTCAACTCCGACTATTTCATAAATTTGAATCCGGAGAAGTAAGAGGTTTTGCCGAAGATATGGAAGACTATTGGGGAAATATCCTTGACTTTTACCAAAAAATGTGGGATATGATTGACGACTACGGCGAATTGGTAGCAGGACTTTCTAATACTTTTGATTCTTTACAGGCAAATAAAACTAATGAAATCATGCGTGTTCTGACCATTATCTCTACTATTGTACTGCCACTTACTTTCATAACCGGGCTTTATGGAATGAATGTAAAACTTCCTTTTGGTCATTTGTCGTATGCTTTTTGGATAATTATGGCTCTCTGTGTAGGCGTAATTGTTGGACTTCTTTTCTCTTTTCGCCGAAAAAGATGGATGTAATTTCTCTGTTTTTTTACCGATAACTTTCAATGAAAAAACAATTTACAATCAAATTTAAACTGCTTGAGCTGGAACCTGACAATTATCATATTGTTATAAAGGGGAAAATTGAAAATATTCCGGTTCATTTGGTTATAGATACCGGAGCATCACACAGTTGCTTTGACCTTAATTTCATTAAATCGCTGAATCAAAATGCTCACATTACTGATAATGACGGAATGAATGTCGGGGTTGGTAGTTCCGATTTTGAGAGTAAAATTACTGTAATCCAAAATTTTAAAGTGGGGAATTTAAAAATTAATGATTACAAAGTTGTGCTTATTGATCTGGAAAACATAAATAGGGCATATCGTTCTATTAAATTACCTGATGTTCAGGGAATTATCGGAGGAGATTTTTTGGCTAAACACTGTGCATTGATAGATTACTACGAAAAGAAATTGACCTTATGGAAGAACAACTGATATTGGGTGTCGATCCCGGAACTACGATTATGGGCTATGCTTTGCTGAAAGTCAATTTCAAAAAAACTGAAATGGTGGATTTGGGAGTGATTAAGATGTCCCGTTTACCTAACCAAAATGAAAAACTAAAAAAAATATTTGAATCCACTATTAAGATAATTGAAAAATACCATCCAACTCTTTTAGCCATTGAAGCTCCTTTTTTTGGGAAAGATGCTCAGTCAATGCTTAAATTAGGACGTGCTCAGGGAGTGGTCATTGCAGCCTGCATACACAATGGCATGGAGGTATCTGAATACTTGCCTCGCAAAATAAAACAATCTATAACCGGAAACGGAAATGCAACAAAAGAGCAAGTAGCTGCCATGCTTAAAAGAATGTACCCTATTCCGGAATGTTCAAATTATTATGATGCAACCGATGCTTTGGCTGTTGCAGTCTGTCATTTTCTGCAAAATAAAATTACCATTGGCGGGCAAAAGCTTAGTGGATGGGATAGTTTTATTTCCAAAAATAGTGATAGAATTCTTCCTTAAAAAGTATATCTCACACTTGCGCAAGAAGCCCAGTCAAAGAATGGATAAGGTCCGCTACGACTAAAGCTTGTCCCAAATCCGGGTCTTACATCTACCTGAATGGTTAAGGGAATTCTTGCAAATTTATATTCTATTCCGCCAATAGCATTAAGACCTAGCTTGAAAGCGAAATCTTTATAATAATAGCCAAATCCTAAACTTGCCCCACCCCCGACAAACCAATAAAGGCCAATATTCTTAATCTCTTTCTCCAACATCAAATTCGGGTTTAAGTCAAAAGTCCAATAATGTAAAAATTTAGTTCCACAATCTGCCTGAAGTGAAAAATCTTCTAAAAGGAAAGTCTTATAAGATACCCCATAATAGGATCCCACAACTCCTCCAATACTATGTTTGTATGGAACTTGTGCCTGCAATGAAACCACAGAAGTTGTCATAATTGCCATAACAATAAGTAAAAAAGAAACTTTTTTCATCCTGATAAATTTTTAGTCTGAATAAAAAATTAAAGTCTCTTTATAACTTTATGAGATTTCAATTTATTGTCCTTTTCAATAACTTTTAATCTCTTTTTTGTTTCCTCAGCAAAAAAAAAATCGGCAAACATTTCTTCCATATATTCTATGGCATTGTCTCCCGGATGACAAAGATCAGAAGCATAAAACCGATAATCCCGTAAATCATCCTGTATTATTTCATAAGAGGGAAAGTAAAATGCAGTTTTATTGTCCACCATTTTATCAACTGCCAAATGCAAGATTGATTTGCTTAAGGTATTCTCATGAAAACCATCTCCCAAATGACGCACCGGGCTGACTGTAAATATTACTTTCATCTCGGGATTATGCTCTTTTATCCACTCAAACAAAAAATCAAAAGAAGTCACTATTTCTTCAGTATCAAGACGGATTTTTTCAAATTCACAGGCCGGGATCTTATGACAATTTGAAACAATAATATTGTTTTTCTTGTGCAAATAACAATAACTTGTGCCAAAAGTAATAAAAAGAAAATTGGTATTTTTGAGGAAGAGGTTTGTGTGTTTAAGTTGATTGTCAATATTTTCTAAAAAAAGCAATTTATCTGGATTGGAAAATTTTCCGTGATGCGCAAAACTAATCCAATTTTCATCATAAAACGAGTAAAATGTATCCTTAAATAAGTCAGGATTTATTGCCATTTTAAGAGCATTGACAATAGATGCAGGATTAAACAAAATACCAAAAGGATTTGATAAAACAGGAAAACCGTGATTCTTCAAATAATTGCCAATATGGTCTGAAAAACAGGAACCCATGAAAATAGATTTATTTTCATATCCTATCTGAAAAGGATATTCAGGTCTCGGGATTTCAGTTCTGAATTTCATTCTTTGGGTAAAATTAATTTTGCAAATTTAAGCAGCAATGTTTTTTCTCCAACGGTATCAAATTTTATCACAGCTTTTTTATCTTGACCCGATCCTTCAGTACTTAACACGTTGCCATATCCAAATTTAGCATGATAAATTCTTAAAGAGGGAAAGATATCCTCTATCATGGCATCTTTTCCAAATGAGTTCGGAGCCTCCACAATCTTACTTTTTATAACCCGATTTGAATCAGTCAACTTATTGATGGGAGTAAGGTTGGCTCTGTGAGAATTAAATTCCGAAGATTGCCTTTCAAAAAATTCCTTTCCTGAAGAAGCTTTGTGAGTTTGATTAATAAATTGAACCGGAATTTCATCAATAAAGCGACTGTGTTCACAAAACTGAGGAGATCCATACTTATAGCGCATTTTGGAATGAGTAAGGGTTACCAGCTTCTTTGCACGGGTAATGGCAACATAAAAAAGACGCCGTTCTTCTTCCAGTTCAGAACGAGTTCCTAAAGAAAGAGATGAAGGAAAGAGATTTTCCTCCATTCCGGTAACAAAAACATAGTCAAATTCCAATCCTTTGGCAGAATGAATTGTCATTAATTTCACTTTATCCTGATTCATATCTCCACTGTTATCAACATCAGTCAATAAAGCAATACTATCAATAAATCTATCCAATGAGGGAAAATAATCCTGAATTAATTCTCCTGTTTCTTCATTAAATTCACTTTCAGGTTCTCTTTCAGTAAACTCTTTCATTGAATCAAGAAGCCCTTCAACATTTTCTATCCTATCCTTTTCTGTGATATCATCTTTCAAATCCTGCATCAAACCTGAAGAATACGCAATATGTTTTCCCATCTCATAAGCATCTGTTGTAGTAATCATAGCTGAATAACCCTTGATACGCATCGCGAAATCCTTGAGTTTTGCCTTAGTTGGCACATTAACATCCAAATTGTATTGATCCGGATTTTCAATAATATTCCATATCCTTTGGTTGCTCTCGTTTGCCGTTACCAGAAGCTTGTCAATAGTGGTTGCGCCAATTCCACGTTGAGGGTAATTGATAATTCTAAGAAGAGATTCTTCATCATAGTGATTAACCGCTAAACGAAAATAGGCCAGCATGTTTTTTATCTCTTTTCTTTTATAAAAAGAGAGCCCTCCGTAAATAACATAGGGAATATGTCGTTTTATCAAAGCTTCTTCCAATGCACGTGACTGAGAATTTGTACGGTATAGAATAGCGAAATCGCTATTCTTGAGTTGATACGTGAATTTAAGTTCAAAAATAGCACCCGCTACAAACTGTGCTTCATCTGAGTCGCTGTTTGATTGAACAATTTTAATCTTATCACCTTCCCCATTTCCTGTCCATATTTCCTTATACAGCTGATCTTTATTATTTTTGATGATGGCATTTGCCGCATTGACAATATTTTGAGTAGAACGATAATTTTGTTCAAGCTTTACTACAACTGCTTCAGGATAGTCTTTTTTAAAACTCAGAATATTCTGGATGTTTGCACCGCGAAAGCCATAAATACTCTGGGCATCATCTCCCACAACACAAATGTTATGATGGGCTGCAGCCAGCTTTTTAATGATGATATACTGAGCATAATTGGTATCCTGATATTCATCAACTAATATATACTGAAAACGATTTTGGTATTTATAAAGCATCTCAGGAAAATCTCTGAGCAAAACATTCATGTAATAAAGCAAATCGTCAAAATCCATCGCACTTGATTTTTTCAGTCGATTATCATAACGAATAAAAATATCACCAATAAGTGGGCGCCCGCTTCTTACATCAGCCTCAATAATTTCAGGACTGTTTGCATATTCCTGAGCGGAAAGCAGATTGGATTTTGCAGCAGAAATCCTGCTCAAAATAATATTCGCCATGTAAACTTTAGGGTCAAGATTCAGTTCTTTGACAATAGATTTTATTAACCCTTTTGAATCATCTGTATCATAAACGGTTAGATTTTTGGTATAGCCAATTTTTTCACATTCCACTCTTAAAATCCTATAAAATACAGAGTGAAATGTTCCCATAGTAACAGATTTTGCCTGAGCATCACCAACAAGACTAAAGATACGTTCCTTCATTTCATTTGCAGCCTTATTTGTAAAAGTAAGGGCCAATATCCGATAGGGGCTAATACCTTGAGTCAACATATGAGCAATTCTGTAAGTAAGTACCCTGGTTTTTCCTGATCCGGCACCTGCAATCACCATTAAAGGACCTTCTATAATTTTAACAGCCTCTTGCTGAGAATCATTTAAGTGAGTTAAAAAAAAATTCGGGGAGTTCATATAACGTTATTTAATGAAGCAAAAATAGTCAAAAAAATCATTGATGTAATTCATGAAATAAAGTTAATTATTTGAAGATTTCTATTAACAATTGGCTAAATAGATAAATTATTTATGTTGTTATTAACAGATTGTTGATAACTTTTTTTATAAACAGGATAAAAATTAACTATTAAATTATTATTTTTGGAGCGGTATAATTTTTCAATATAAACAGTAACCGGAACTATCCCACCTCAACACGTACAAATCTATCCCACCTCATTTTGGCAATTACTCGTTTCCTTCCGGGGACTGTTTATATTTAAATAAATTATAATCTATAGATTTTCCCGGGTTTGCATTCCACCACTCCTTTTAATTCGAGCCCCAATAAGAGTCCGGCAACTTTTGAGGGAGTTAATTCATTACAACATTGAATAATTTCATCAACAGAAATATCTTGATGCATTTTAATGATTTTTACAATTTTTTCTTCGTTTTCATCCAGTTCAACAAAAAGTTCTCTTTGAACTGCTTTGGGAGGAGATGAATTCCATCCCATCATTTCAATCAAATGTTCTCCTGAATTTAGCAGACAGGCAATATTGGAGCGAATCAACTCATGACATCCATCCTGAAGAGGAGTAAAGATTGAACCCGGAACAGCAAATACGTCCCTGTTATAAGAATGGGCCAGATAAGCCGTAATGACACTACCCCCTTTTTTGGCCGTTTCCACAACAATAGTAGCATCTGCCATTCCTGCAATAATACGATTTCTTTTAGGAAAATTAATCTTGTCGGGAATCATCTCATGCGGAAATTCAGAAATAATAGTTCCTCCATATTCAATAATGCGGTTTGCCAGTTTGATATTTGAAGGTGGATATATAACTCCGAGTCCGGATCCAAGAACTGCCACTGTATTCAAACCGAAAGAGAGTGATTGTTCATGGGCCATGGTGTCAATGCCCATTGCCAGGCCGCTTACCACAGAAATATCATATCCTGCTATTTCAGAAATTAATTTTTTCACAATATCATACCCATAATCAGAAGCACTCCGTGTTCCAACCACCGCCACAACTTTTGACCTATTAAAAAAACCATCTCCTTTATAATAAAACATATAGGGAAAATCATTACAGTTTTTCAATCTTTTTGGATAATTGTCATCCGTAAAAAAACAAAGATTAACCCCATGTTTCTCTATCCATTTATATTCTTTCTCTGCAAGAGAATAAATTTTATCAGTAAGAACAGGCTTGGGTAGGGTTTTTCCCAAAATGTTTTTTCTGAAAAAAGAGTTAGAGGAGCTTGCAAAAAGTGATTGCGCACTGCCACAATGTTGGATCAATTTTTTTATGACTTTGTTCCCTAAAGCATCTTGATATTGCAGCGCAATTCTGTAAAAGGTTTCGTCGAGCATTGTTAGTAATTTATTAGTGTTACAAAAATAACATTTATTTTGTATATTTGTACTCAAAGTTTATCAAGATGGATTTAGCAATTGATATAGGTAACAGTTTCCATAAAGCGGCCCTTTTTTCTGAAGAAGGAGATATGGTATATTACAAATGTTTCAAGAATATAACTATTAATAATGTTATGGAATTTTTCGATTTTTTCAAAATCGAACGTTCTATTTTCTCTTCAGTAGGAAAAGAATATGATGAAATTAAAAAATATCTGCAGTCTAAAACACACTATTTCTCCTTCTCATATAACTCAAAACTACCAATATCATTAGAATATGATAACCCTCAAACACTTGGACTTGACAGAATTGCAAATGCCGTAGCAGCATTTTCCAATTTCCCGGGCTACAATATTGTATCTATCCAAGCGGGAAGTTGTCTTGTTTTTGATTTTATTACTAAAGAAGGCAAATATTTGGGAGGATCCATTTCACCCGGAATAGAAATGCGATTCAAAGCCCTGCATGAATTCACAAATCGTCTTCCATTATTATCAAAAAAAGAAATTAATTATTTTATAGGACATTCTACACAACAATCTATTAAGAGTGGCGTTATCAATGGGGTAATTTATGAAATTAACGGCTTTATCAGTAATTACAAAACGAACTATAGTGATCTAAAAATAGTTATCTCAGGAGGGGATTCAGATTACTTGCAAAATTCAATAAAAAATACGATATTTGTCGGCTCAAGTTTTATCCTCTGTGGATTACATAAAATATTGAAATTTAATGTTGAAAATAACTAAACTGCTCTTCTTATTTATCATTTTGTCATCCATTTTTATTCAAAAAGTGAATTCTCAAAATGAAATTAATTCTCCCTATTCGGGCTACGGTGTTGGATTGTTAACAAACATCACCAATGGTACAATGGCATCCATGGGGGGCGTTGGTTATGCTTTACAAAATCCTCTATATATAAATTTTAAAAACCCTGCATCTTATGTTGCTTTTGATTCTCTTTCTTTTATTGCAGATGCTTCATTGTCTGTAATCAGTGGAAAATTAAAAACTACCGCTTTGGCTCAGAGAACTTCCTATGCAAGAGCAAATTATCTTATGATGGGGTTGCCTGTTGTCAAGAACTGGCGAACCACTGCAGGAATTGTTCCTTTTAGCGATATGGGATACAAAGTATATGATGCATACGAAGACTATACATACACTTATAACGGCGAGGGTGGGCTTATGCAACTCTTTTGGGGCAATGCATTCAAAATATGGAAAGGCCTTTCTTTAGGAATCAATACTTCTTACATGTTTGGAACTCTTAGTTCAATCCGATATGTTGAATTCAATGGTGAAAATTTTTATAATACCCGAATTGCACGTTCAATCTATGTTGATGGCATCTATTTTTCAGCGGGACTACAGTATTTCCATACTATAAAAGAAAAACACAAGCTGGGAATAGGAATTGTTTACGAAAACAGCGCCTATATTTGGGCCCGTGAAAATTTACTGATTAACTTTTACGAAGATGCATATAGCAGTAGTAGCAGTTATGACACTGTCTTAAACAAAGTGGGAACAAAAGGGCAACTTAAATTACCCCAGACTATCGGGGCCGGGATATCCTATTGTTTTAAAGACAAATTACTTGTTGGCATTGATCTATCCTGGCAAAATTGGTCTAAATATGAGTTAATGGGGAAATCTGATTCATTAAAAGATGCCCTCATTGGAGCCGTGGGATTGCAATACACTGCTGACCCAATGTCAACTAAATACATAAACAGGATAAGTTTTCGCGCCGGAGCCAAATATTCAACGGGTTATTTTAGCATCCACAACTCTCCCATTTCAGAATACGCCTTTACATTGGGGATTGGGTTCCCTTTAAAAAGCTTTACTTCAAAATCAACTCTAAACATTATGGCTGAATTCGGTCAGATGGGAACGGTCAAAAAAGATTTGATTTTACAGAATTATTTCAAGTTCTCTATTAATTTTATCTTGCAAGAAAAATGGTATCAAAGAGTTAAATTGGAATAATATTTCAACATTTTATCAGTTAATTAATTAGTATAATAAATAAATCATAAGAAAAAAATGAAAAGATTAGTATTATTAGCCGTCATGTTTTTAGCAAGTTATGGTATTGTTGCACAAACAACACCTTGCAAATATAAATATGGAGAAACAGAGGCGGATTCTTTAAAATGTCTTGAGGATATAACCTCTTTCAACACTTTTTATAAACAACAAATGTATCATGATGCTTATCATTCCTGGAAAAATCTTGTAGCTAATTGTCCCTGTTCATGGAATGGAATTTTTGTCTATTCTCAAACAATGCTTGACAAACTTATTAAAGATGAAAAAGACTCTCTACAAAGAGAAAGATATATTGATACTTTATTATGGTCATACGAAGTTCGCCATCTTTATTTTCCGGACAATTACACTGAAGGAAATGGACTTGGATTCAAGGCATTTAACACCATGCGTTACCGCAATGCTAATTATCAAAAAGCATACGAATGGTTTGTACAATCCATTGAACTTGAAAAGGCAGAAACACAACCCAATATCTGGGATGTATATTTCAAAACTGCTGAAGGGATGGTTAAAGTGAGAAAAGACACCACCATCATCATTGATGCATATGAAAGAGCTACTGAATATATTGATGATGCCATCAATAATGCATACAAACAATACGAAAAGCAACTTCCCAATTTGGCAAATCTGGATTCTGCTCTCAACCTTGGTCAAATTACGAAAATAGAATATGATAAAAGATATAAATCGCTCACTGCTGACACTGCCAGACAAATGAAACTTATTTCCAATTATACCAAAACGCTGAGCAACATTGACGGTATTTTTTCTCCCTATGCTCCTTGTCCTGTTTTAGTTCAGGTATATAGCAAAAAACTAGAAATGAATAAGGAAAACATGCCGGTAATTAAGAAAATTGTAAGTACTATGTTTAAAAAAGGATGTACCGATTCTCAAGTTTTCAAAGAAGCTTTGGCAATTCTTCATCAGGCTGAACCCGGTGCCCAATCTGCCTACTTTATGGGCAATTTATCCCTAAAGTCAAACGAAATTGATAAAGCAATTGAGTACTTTAATGAAGCAATCAAGTTGTATGAAACGAATGAGCAAAAAGTAAACCCTTATTATATGCTCGGACTTGCTTTACAGCTTAAAGGAAATTACTCTGAAGCACGTGCAGCAGCTTATAATGCAATAAAAATTAAACCTAATTTTGGAAATGCTTATATCTTAATCGGAGACCTTTACGCCAACTCAGGTGCATTATGCTCCGGGGGAGACAATACTCCTTACGCTAACAACTGGGCTGCTGCAGATAAATATAATAAAGCGGCTGCCGTTGACCCTAGCTGTGCTGAAGCTGCCAATGCTAAAAGAGCCAGACTGTCTTATCCCAATAAGGAAGAAAAATTTAAAAGAGGATTGAATGCCGGAGATTCCTATCATGTAGGTTGTTGGATTCAGGAAAATACTACTGTTCGTTAATCTTTTATATTTTATTATTAATAATAGAATGAATTCGTTCTTGAAAAACACCATCTTTATTGTCGTAGGGATGGTGTTTTTTATTTCTTGCTCAGATGAATTCAAGAAAATTGCCCCAAAAGAATACAATGGGAAATTCCCTGATGAGTCCGCTACTGATATTGAGATTATTTTCAGCGATTCCGGGCGTACCTCTTTTATTTTGTACGCACCACTCCTCAACAAATATCTAATTGATAAACCTTATATGGATTGCCCTAAAGGAATCACCATCACTTCTTTTGACAATGAGGGTAATAAACAGTCTGTCCTAACTGCCGATTATGCCATCAGTGAAGATAAATCTGAGCGAATGGAAGCCAGAAGTAATGTTGTTATAAGAGATTTGATTAAACGTGAAACTATTGAAACTGAAATTATTATCTGGGATAAAAAACATAAAAGGATTTATTCTGAGTCAGAGGTTCGACAAATCAAAGCGGATGGAACCGTCAATATAGGAGATGGCTTTGATGCAGATGAAAGATTCACCAAATATACGATTCGAAATCCAAGGGGAGAAATGCTTACCGATGATTTGTAATAATGCCTATTCCAAACCATAAATAATCATCATCAGCTATTCACAATAACCAAATCTGCTTTCTCACATTTAAGGGACTGCTCCATTTGAGAGTTGATTCTTTTTCTAAAATCTTCTTCTGAAAAAGAAGGATTTCTCTCTCTTAAGCGATTTAGACGGAGATCAAAAGGAGCATCAACCGCGATAATGAAATCAAAATAATGATCCAACCCTGCCTCAAAGACGATTGCCGATTCCAGCATCACATATTGGCTATTTTGTAATTCAGCCCACTCATTAAAGCGTTCCATCAAAATTGGATGGATAATTGCGTTTATTCGGTTTATATTATCTGAATTATTAAAAAGCAGTTTTGCAAGTTTATGAAGATCGAGTTTCTGTTCCGAAAAGACGCTTTCCCCGAATTGAGCTGCAATCAGCGTCATTATTTCGGGTTCATCATATAATTTCTTTGCTTCTTCGTCAGCATAATAAACGGGAATTCCAAAATCAATAAAAAACTTTGAAATATAAGTTTTCCCTGTTCCAATACCGCCGGTTAAAGCAATTTTCAGCATACCCCACTTTATTTAAGATAAAAAGTCAATTCTTCAGGATCTTTTACTTCAACGAAATCATGTTCAAAAATAGCTTTCTCCTGAATATATTCATTCAATGCTTTCTTTTTTATGGTATAGCTTGATTTTTTGGATTTATTATGAATCAAAGATTTAACCGACAAGAACAGCAGCCTATTTTCTTCAGAAAATTTAGGATTCAAATAGTTAAGACCTTTTGTATTAAAAGTAAGATTTACTATTGAATCGGATAATAAGACTGAATCAACATTTTTAGGCAATTCGGTACAAACCACTTTATAACTTAATGTGACGGAATACTCTTTAGAAACGTTCACAATCGCCCAGCCAAGTCCGGCTATTAACAGACAGACAAGGAAAGTGACAGGAGGAAGCTTGAGCTTATACCTGGTTCCTTTGGTTTCCTCGGCCATTATTTATTTTTTATCTTTATTCTTGACCTGATTGGGATCAACGGCAACAGCAGCTTTATCGATTTTAATTTTGACGCCGTCTTCCACTTCAATTGTAAAAGTATTTTCCTGAATATCAACAATTTTTCCATGAATACCGCCAATAGTAACGATATGATCTCCTCTTTTTAGGGATTCCCTAAAATCTTGCATCTGTTTTTGTTTTTTCTGCTGAGGGCGAATCATGAAGAAATAAAAAACAACAATAATCAGGACGATAAAAATAATCATTTGGGTTGCTCCACCGCCTTTTGCACCTTGTGCAGTTCCTGTTGCAGAGGAAAATAATAAAAATAATGAGTTAAAATTCATAATAATAAAATTTAAAAATTGATAATTAAGGTTTTATAACATTTGCTGTAACTTTAAGAAGCGTGTTCACCGGATAGGTATTTGCTGAAATAACGACACTATTGGTAACCGGACCTTCTTTATTTGCAGAATTAAAAGAAACTTTTATTTCACCGCTTTCACCCGGACGTATGGGAGCTTTTGGGGGAGTAGATGTGGTACAGCCACAGGAAGAGTTTGTTTCTTCTATGATAAGATTGGATTTGCCTGTATTGGTAAATTTGAAAGAATAACTCAGTTTTTCTCCTTGCATCACTTTCCCAAAATCATGTGTCATTTTTTCAAAAGTCATAACAGGCATGTCTTTAGATATTTTTGCAGAACGGGAAGCATCAGCAGAAGCAGGATTATGAATATCATGAACGGTCACATCCCCTTCATTTGATTTGTTGTTTCCGCAGGAAGTCAGAATTGCGATAGCAAGTAGTAAAATAGCCAGTTTTTTCATTTATATCTAATTTAAAATTGCGACATCCGTCATGTCAAAAAAAATCATATCTAATTGTCAATTAAGCCTCTGCCAATTTTATTAAGGCTCCCGTTTGCTTTCAAATCGATCAGAATCTTATCGAGAAGTCCGTTAATAAAAAAACCACTTTTGGCAGAGCTATACGTTTTAGCAAGTTCTATATATTCATTAATAATAACCTTTACCGGAATTGTTGGGAACTCCATAAGTTCACACATAGCCATTTTCATCAGCAACATATCCAATCCAATCACTCTTTCTGCTTCCCAATTTTGCAGTTTCTTCTCAATTATTTCCTGATATTCTGCATCTTTCATGATAGTTTTACGAAAAAGATCCTTATAAAAAGCCACATCCTCTTCCCCATCTTTAAACAAGGGAGTAATTTTGCACTGATTATTTTTTATTTCCTTAAATGAGGCAATATTTTTGTAGACCATCAGCAGAGACTCATTATAATCATCGAACCAATGTACATTTTTTTCCTCAAAATACCAGTGAATTAATTGACTTTCAACAAAAACTTTTTCAATAATATCCAAAACCAACTTTTTATCCTCTTCGTAGCTGCGGTTTACATTATTCATGTATTGATTATATTCATCCAGCTTAATTATTTCCTGATAAATTTGGATAATAAAATCAGTTTGGTTTGTCCAGTTAATATGGTGTTCTTTCCATAATCTGTTTAAAAAAACATTCTCCTCTATTTGATTAATGATAATATTATCAATAAATTTTGTATTGGGATTTAAATCCTCGAAAGAGGGATTATTTTTGTTTTTAAGATCTTCTAATTTATTGGAACGATATCTTTTAAGTTCAGGAAAAATGGAAAAAAAATAGAGAGAAAGAATAAAACAGTTTTCAATAGAATCAGTCAATTTTTTTTCACCTGATATGATCGTTTCCTCCTCATTCATATTGTATGCAAAAACTGCTTGCATAACCTTTGTCCTCAAATAACGCCGATTGACCATAGATAAATATTTGCGGGGACAAAAATAGTGAAAAAATTTCATTATTGCACAAGCATGCCCATTATCCGTTTTTGCCTATAGTAAAGACAAATTCCAACCCTCCTCCATAGAGTTTTTTAGCTGCAACAGTTCCTCCATGGAATATAATGGCATTCTTTACAATTGCAAGGCCCAATCCTGTTCCTCCCAATTTTCGGCTTCTCCCTTTATCCAAACGATAAAATCGTTCAAAAATACGGGATAAGTGTTCATCAGGAACCCCTACTCCATTATCAGAATAGCTGAAATATAAATAATGTTCATCCTCTTTATAGCAATCAACGCAAACCTCAACACCCTCCCCTGCATAGGCAATGGTGTTGTCAATTAAGTTTCTAAAAATGGAATAGAGCAAAGAGGGGCTTCCTTTGCATTCAAGTCGTTGGGTAGTAGTACTATTTTTCACCACAATCATTTTGGAAGCCACCTGATTAGCTACATCTGCAAATACATTTGCAATGATGTCTGAAAGGACAACATGTTCCTTTTCAATCATTTCAGGAGCTTCTTCAATTCTGGACAAATAAGATATATCCTGCAGCAGTGCAGCCAGACGTTTGCACTGAGAAAAACTTTTCTCAATAAAATTGCTTTTGGTTTCATCGGGAATATCCGGATTATTGACAATAGTTTCAAGATAACCCTGAATGCTGCTAACCGGTGTTTTAAGTTCATGAGCTACATTCTGAGTCAATTGTCTCTTTAACCTTACCTGTTCTTCCTGTTGAACAATAACTCTCTCTTTTTCAACCTCCAATGCTTTTTTAGTTTGCATCAGTCGATTGTAAATCTGAATAATATGTTGGGCAACTTCTCCCAATTCATTTTTAGAAAATTTAGCCGAATATTCAATAACCTCATCCCTGTCAACGCGAACAGCAAACTCATTAAGTCGATTTATATTTCTTCCCAAACGAAACATTGATTTAAAGAAGAAAAACTCTAAAACAACAAAAAATAAAAGCAATCCAGACAAATAGAATGCATTCTCCCTGATAGTACCAATAAAAGAAAGATTATAAGGAAGGGCCGACCTGATAACAATATTATTATAGCGTTTAGCAGCATAAAAAAAACTGTCCTCATACCCTTTTACCTTTCTATCATCATAACCCTGTCCTTTAGTAAGAGCATGCCTTACTTCCTGAAAATTCAACTCATTTTTCAACAGTGAATAATCTTTAACCCTTGAATCATACAATACGTTTCCTTTTAAGTCAAAAACAGTGGTCTGGAAAAAATTTTTCAGCAAAACAGAATCCACATCATTGCCTTTTACAATTTTCATATTCAGGTAGTCATTGTAGCTCATCAACCTATTATAGAGCAAATTATCTTTCAGCTCTTTTTCATTGGTATAGAGAATAACAACAAAACTCATAGCCATCATGGCAAAGGCAACCGTAACAAACCAAAAAATACGGTGATGAAAAGTATAATAGTGTTTATTTTTTTTCATAAAAAGGTTTATTTAGAATATTGAAAACAATAGCCATAACCGGGTCTGGAAACAATATTTTTTCCATAAGGAACAATTTTCTTACGCAGACGGGTAATGTGAACATCAACCGTTCTGTCATTGACAAACACATCATCAGCCCAGATGAGAGAGAGCAATTCTTCTCTACTGTATACTATATCGGGATTCTGAAGGAGCAAGAGTAGTATTTCAAATTCAGTTTTGGTAAGGTCAATATTATTTTGTCCAATAGTAACTTTTTTACGGGGAAGATCAATTTTCAGATTTTCATAAGTAACAAATGGAATCTGAGGAACAACATTAGAATTTGCAACCCTCCGAAGAACGGCTTTCACCCGTGCAACAACTTCTTTAACTGAAAAGGGTTTTGACACATAATCATCAGCCCCGATATCCAAACCTCTCAAAGTATCTTCTTCAGTATCTTTTGCCGTGATGAAAATAATAGGAATATTAGAAGTGTTTTTACTTTTCTTAAGAATATCGGCCATTTTAAAACCCGATATTTCCCCCATCATCACATCCAGTAATAACAAATCATAATCACTGACATTCATAGTCAGGGCTTCCTCGGCAGACAATGAAGTATCTACTGCAAATCCTGCCTGTTCAAGATTGTATTTTAAAATTTCACACAAATCTTCTTCATCATCAACAACCAAAATTTTTTTAGTCTTCATATTATTGCAAATTTTTGACAAAGATAAAAAAAGATTATTACGAAATGATTAATATTGTTACCCCCTGAGAAATAATGCAGTAAGCTCTGAGTTAAGTATTTATCCCTTCTTTTTTTTCTGCAACAAATTTTTGATATCATTCAGTTTCATCAAAGCCTCAACGGGAGTTAACGAATTAATATCCAAATCAATAATCTGTTCTTTAATATCAAGCAGGAGCGGATCATCCAAAGCTATAAAGCTAAGTTGATAGCCGGGATCTTTTTTTTCTATTTTCCGGCGTTTCCCTTCGTTACCGCTGCGGCTCTTTTCAAGCTGTTTCAAAATCTCATCAGCTCGTCTAAGGACCTGATAAGGCATTCCTGCCATTCGCGCCACATGAATTCCGAAGCTATGCTCACTTCCACCCTGCTCTAATTTTCTCAAAAAAAGTATCTTGTTGTCAATTTCTTTAACAGATACATGAAAATTTTTAATTCTCGGAAATAGTTCGGCCATATCATTTAATTCATGATAATGAGTCGCAAACAAAACCTTGGCTCTGTACTGTTTGTGTTCATGAAGATATTCGGCAATAGACCATGCTATAGAAACTCCGTCATAGGTACTGGTTCCGCGACCTATTTCATCGAGCAAAATCAGGCTTCTGTTAGAGATATTATTAAGGATGCTGGCAGTCTCATTCATCTCCACCATAAAAGTGGATTCTCCTGTAGAGATATTATCGGAAGCCCCTACACGAGTAAAGATTTTATCAACAATTCCGATAACAGCACTCTCTGCCGGGACAAAACAACCCATCTGCGCCATCAGCACAATCAGGGCCGACTGACGTAACAGAGCTGATTTCCCACTCATGTTGGGTCCGGTGATAATGACAATCTGCTGATGATCATTATCCAAGTAAATATCATTGGCAATATATGGTTCACCCAAAGGAAGTTGTTTTTCAATAACCGGATGTCTGCCGTTCTTGATTTTGATCATCATGCTATCATCAATAATCGGCTTGACATAGTTATTCTGAAGGGAAACTGTGGCAAAACAGAGCAGCACGTCAACTTTGGCAATCAACCTTGCATCAAGCTGAATCATAGGAATATAGTCCAGAAGTGATACTATCAGGTTATTATAAAGCCTTGATTCTATTTCCAGAATTCTATCTTCTGCTCCCAGAATTTTGCTTTCCAATTCCTTTAGTTCCTGGGTAATATAACGTTCCCCATTGGTCAGGGTCTGTTTCCGAATCCATTCCTGAGGCACCCTATCTTTATGAGTATTGGTAACTTCAAGATAATAGCCAAACACATTATTGAACCCAATCTTAAGTGAGCTGATACCGGTTTTTATAGACTCGCGATGTTGGATATCGGCCAATATTTGTTTGCTGTTCCCGGCAAGATTGAGCAATTCATCCAGTTCATCATCCACTCCTTTTCTGAAAACTCCGCCCTTAGCAACTAATACCGGAGGATCTTCATTAATTTCTTTTTCAATACGCTTGCACATGGTCAGGCAAGGATTAAACTGTTCTCCGATTTTTTCCAAAGGCGCAAAAGCGGTACGCTCACATATTTCTTTTAATTCAGCCACAGAGCGCATCGAACGGGCCAACTGGATTACTTCTCTGGGGTTAATTTTCCCCGCTGCAATCTTAGATACAAGCCTTTCAATGTCCCCCATATTCTTAATAGAAGCGTTAATATTTGCGGAGACATTTTCATTTTCCATCAGAAATTTAACAATGGCAAGTCTCTCCTCAATCATCACGCTCTCTTTCAGCGGAAGCACCATCCATTTTCTAAGCATTCGAGAACCCATTGGGGTTAACGTTTTGTCCAGCACCTGCAGCAACGTTACCGCATTTTCATTGGGCGATTGAATCAGTTCAAGATTTCGGATGGTAAAACGGTCGAGCCACACATAATGCTCCTCCTCAATTCTGTTGAGTTTATTTATATGCTGTATTTTATGATGTTGTGTTTCATACAGATAGTGAAGAACTGCTCCGGCTGCAATAGTGCCCAATGTTAGATTCTCCACTCCGAAACCCTTTAACGAAGTGGTCTGAAAATGCTTGATAAGCAAATTATAGGTATAGTCGGTAGTAAATACCCAATCTTCGAAAGTGGTAAGAAGCATTTTTTCTCCGAAATGCTCCTTAAACTCATGGGCCATGCTCTTTTGGATCACCATCTCAGAGGGTTTGAAATTTTGGAGCAGTTTGTCAATATAGTCATGATTTCCTTCTGCTACATAGTATTCACCGGTAGAGATATCAAGAAAAGAGATTCCGCAAATTTTATCCGAATAGTGAATAGCGCCCAAAAAATTATTCTCTTTTTGATCCAGAATTTTATCATTGATAGATATTCCGGGGGTAACCAGTTCCGTAACTCCTCTTTTAACGATAGTCTTCGTAAGTTTTGGATCTTCCAACTGGTCGCAGATAGCAACCCGCAGGCCGGCTCTCACTAATTTTGGCAGATAGGTATCGATGGCATGATGAGGGAATCCCGCCAACTCTATCGAAGAAGCCGAGCCGTTAGCCCTTTTAGTCAAAACGATCCCTAAAATCCGGGATGCTTTAATGGCATCTTCTCCGAAAGTCTCATAAAAATCTCCAACTCTAAACAGCAAAATAGCATCAGGATGCTGAGATTTAAACTTGTTGTACTGCTTCATTAAAGGAGTCTCTGCAATATGTGTCATCAGGCTCTTGGATTAATAAGATTGGCAAAAATAGTAAAAAATGCGGAAATTACCGGATGCTCCGCTAATTCTTTTCTTCTTGATATTCAGAAAAAAAACTATTTTTGCAGTATAAAATATTCCACTTCGGTTCCGTTTAGGTGGATTTTCTATTTCTGTCAATATTTGAAAAAAATATAAATTTATTCTAATATGATTCCAAAAGAAATAAATGATATTCTAAAAATTCCTGAATGGGACCCCTATTCATCAATCAAAACTAATGAAGCCTCTTTTATTTATGATTTTATTTTAAAAAATAAGATTCAAAAAACATTGGAAACAGGTCTTGCCTTTGGAAAATCTGCAGCACATATTATAGCAGCAACCCAAGCAAAACATGTCGCTATTGATCCCTTTCAGGATAAATATAAAAGGATGGGAATTGAAAATATTAAAGAGCTGAATTTCATTGAGAATCTGGAATTTTACGAAGATTACTCTCATAATGTACTACCCAGGTTGCTTCATGAAAACCGCAGATTTGAATTTATTTTTATTGACGGGGACCACAAGTTTGACGGCATATTTCTTGATTTTTATTATGCAGACCTGCTAACTGAGAAAGGCGGCTATATTCTTTTCCATGACAGCTGGCTCAGAAGCTCAAGGCTGGTAACCAATTTCATCAAAACAAATCTCAAAAACTATGTCAGAGTTCAAACACCTCTTAGGAATTTTATACTGTTTAAAAAAGAAGGAGAAGTAGTCCGAAGCGGGGTTCATTTCAGGGAGTTTTATACGCTGAAATCGATCTTAATTTACAATATTATCATTTGGATGACTGAAGGAAAACAAAATGTTTTCAAAAGAATCATGTTTCGAATAAAAGAAATATTAAAGTAAAAATATCGTCAAACATTCAAAAGAAAACTATAATCCGATTCTTGATGGGACAAAATTTAATACTTAATTATCACGGAATCATTGACAGTCGCACTCAAAAGGGACATTCTGATGCTATTTATTCCATTCAGTCTTCCGTTTTTGAAGAACATTTGAAAATATTAAAAGAGTTGCCTGTCAACATTTACACTATCAACGAACTTAAAAAAGCAGCAAAGTCTGAATTAAACGTCTTTCTAACTTTTGATGACGGTCATGAATCAGATTATGAAATTGCCAAACCGTTGCTTGATAAATATGGTTTTAAGGCTTCTTTTTTCATTTCATTGATAAATATTTCCGAAAATGATCAACGATGGCAGCAGTACCGAGAACTTGCAGAATCGGGAAATACAATAGGTTCGCATGGCGTTTCGCATCGATTTCTTTCAAACCTTAATAAAGAGCAACAGCTCGAGGAACTTATCATTTCAAAAAAAACTATTGAAAACAAAATTAATCGTGAAATCGACTACTTCTCTCTTCCGGGTGGCATGTACAACAAAATGACTATCAGACTGGCAAAAGAAATCGGATATAAGGGACTTCTAACCACTTACTTCAACTATATGGAAAGTAGTAGCATCCCATACCTCCTTGGCAGATGGTCGATCAAATCTTCTGATTCTCTCGAAACTTACAAAGGAGTATTGCAAAAAAATAAATATGTCATCAGCAAAATCATACTGAGAAACCGACTTAACAAAAGCCTTTCTATTTTGCTGGGACATCATAATTTAGATAAGCTAAACTATTTGTTCAATTCATGATACAACTAGTCTATTTCATCACCCTTTTTCTGTTTGTGGCACCACTGGTTTGCTACCTGCTATATTTGTTCCTGTCTTCTGACAAAAAAAACAATTTGATTGTTCCCGAAACAAAAAAGATGGCGGTGAGTATTATAGTACCATGCTATAATGAAGAAAAATTCATCGAAAGAAAAATTAATGAACTTGAACGTGAAGCTCTCTTTGCCGGAATATCAGAATATGAAATTATCGTTGTCTCTGACGGCTCGACCGATGGAACCAATGATATTCTCAAAAAGCTTTCTAAAGAGGGTAAAATCAAAGTCTATTTTCTACCTGTGAGAAAAGGAAAAGCTAATGCTCTGAACATTGGGGTCAAAGAGGCGGCTAATGCTATCTTATTATTTTCAGATTCAAGACAAGAAATCTCTGAAGGGGCAGTAAAAAAACTGATTTACCATTTCAGCGACCCATCAATTGCTGCAGTATCATGCAAATTGGTGCATAAAGACGACAAGTCTCCTATCAGGAAAATTATAAACCGTTTGAAAGAACTGGAAAGCTTCAATTGCTCGACCATAGGTGTTTACGGACCACTCTATGCTGTCCGCAAAAACTATTTTACAATCCTTCCGGAAAACACAATCCTCGATGACTTCTTTATATCGTTAAAAATAATTGCCAATGGGGGAAGAATCATCATGGAACCCGGTGCTCTGGTTTATGATTTAAAATTTGACAGTCTCTATTCAAAGCAGCGAATACTCAGAACTATTAATGGCTTGTTACAGATAGTGAAAGAACACAGACCTCTGCTTAAAAGTATAAATTTCAAATATAAACTATTTCTCTTTTGCCAAAAATACTACAAATTGGTGGCACCTTTAATTTTTATTCTCCTCTCACTAGTTGCCTTCTTCAATCCAACTATCCTATTGTGGCACACTGTTATCGCAGCTATTCTACTAATTACGCTGACAATATTAAGCATTCAAACAGTCAATACTATTTTTTACTTTCTCTTTATTTATTTCACCAACCTCTTTACCCTGAAAAAATACTATACCCCTTTATGGACTAAAAGATAAACTCAGACATTCCGGTTTAATCCAAGAAACCTAAAAACAATACAATAAAAAACCACCCTTTTGGGGTGGTTGAGAGCGGTAAACGAGGCTCGAACTCGCGACCTAAAGCTTGGGAAGCTTTCACTCTACCAACTGAGCTACTACCGCATTGTTTGAAATCAAAGTGCAAAAATAATATTTTTTTGGAAACTACTTTGCTTTACTTTTTAATAAAACTATTTTTCCAATTTCGAAAATAAAGACTCTCTTTTTTTTGAATTTTGATTTTGTGCTTAGGAAATTTTTTTTTGTGCTTAGGAAATTTATAAAACGTGCCTACAAAAATTTTTTTTGTGCTTAGGAAAATTTGAAGTTAAAATTCATTGGTCGCATTCCTTCCGGAATGCGTGGATTTATGGGAAATTTTTATGCTACCAAGCTATATTCCCTTCCGGGAATAATTGCCGAGGATCTCTTCTGCCAGGTCATTCCCTGCAATGTTCTGCGAACTTGCCGAAAATCAATAGAGACGCAAGATTTTGCGTCTCTACAAACGAACAAATTCACAAATAATTTCGGTTCGCAACACGACGCTGTGGCCAAATCGGGTGGTCGGGAATTCGTTGGCTACCAATATAACGCTCCTACGGATCGGGTGGGTTTATGTTGTTATTTACCTGCTACAAATGGTTCGGTGCTACGCACCTGGGTTAATATTCAGATCTTGACATGTCACACCCCCCCTGCCATCAGGCTACACGCCGGAAATCGCTATTTTGAAATTGTAAATATTGAACACTAATGCCTTGTCAAATGTTTTATCACATAATTATATTACTATGTATTAGATTGATTTTGATAATGGTAAAACCGGATGACCAAATAAAAATCGGAGATAGCTGCAGGAGATAAAGTTAAATATGAAAATAAAAAAATTTGATATCACTGGCATGAGTTGTTCTTCTTGTGTGGCTCACGTGGAGAAAAGCGTCAAAAAACTGAATGGAGTGCAATCTGTTGATGTTCAGTTGTTGACGAACAGCATGACTGTTTCGTTTGACGATTCTCAACTTTCCGTGGAAACCATTGAAGATTCAGTAAAAAAAGCAGGCTACGAAGCACGGGTTCAGATGACCGCTTCAGAAAAAAATCAAAAGGGGCAACCTCTGCGCGCAGATATCGGCAAATCAGAAGCGGATAGTCTGAGAAAACGGTGGTGGATTTCTTTTGGATTTTTGGTACCTTTGCTCTATCTATCAATGGGGCACATGCTGGGATTGCCGCTTCCTCCCTTTTTAACGGGCTATGCAAACCTGATGAGTTTTGCTTTAACACAATTTCTGTTGACCATTCCGATCGTACTGGTGAACAAACGTTATTTTACCGCCGGTTTTCGAGCTCTATGGCAGCGCTCTCCCACTATGGATTCTCTGATTGCAATCGGATCTTCGGCTGCCGTTGTTTATGGAGTTTATGCTCTTTACAAGATGGGATATGGGTATGGCTCCGAAAATATGGCAATGGTTAACCGTTATGTTCACGATTTGTATTTTGAATCAGGAGCGACTATCCTCACCCTGATAACGCTAGGAAAATATTTTGAAGCCAACTCAAAAAGAAAAACTTCCGATGCCGTGACCAAATTGATGAATCTGGCTCCGCAAACTGCTATTGTCATTAAAGATGGCAATGAAGTAGAAATTCCGGTTGAACAAGTAGTTCAGGGTGATGTGCTCTCGGTAAAGCCCGGACAAACCATTCCGGTGGACGGCATTGTGCTGAGCGGCAGCTCTTCGGTTGATGAATCGGCACTCACGGGAGAAAGCATCCCGATTTATAAACAGGTCGGAGACAAGTTGTTATCCGCCGGTATCAATCAGTCGGGATTTATGACCTTTAAGGCAACGAAGGTAGGGGCAGATACAACCCCTTTAAGGCAACGAAGGTAGGGGCAGATACAACCTTTGCCCAAATAATCCGTTTGGTGGAAGAGGCTTCGGCATCCAAGGCTCCCATATCCAGAATGGCAGATAAAATAAGCCGGATTTTCGTACCGGTGGTTATCATCATTGCTTTGTTGACTACCGTTATATGGCTTTTAGTGGGATATCCGTTTGATTTTGCCTTGTCAACAGGCATAGCGGTACTGGTCATTTCCTGTCCCTGCGCTTTGGGACTTGCCACGCCGGTGGCCATTATGGTAGGAACCGGAAAAGGGGCGGAACACGGCATTTTGATTAAATCGGCGGAAGCTCTTGAGCTGGCCCACAAGGTATCTGTTGTACCAATATAATAGCGGATGATAATTATACCGAATCCGAAATACTTCAGATTTGCGCTTCCCTCGAAAAGCAGTCGGAACACCCTTTAGCAAAGGCTATTATCAAGGCCGCTTCAGAACAGTCGGTCTCTTTTTTACCGGTAGAAAACTTTACTTCTGTCACCGGCCTTGGCGTTAAAGGAGAGATCAACGGAAAGCTGTTCTTGACGGGAAATTTGAAGTTTATCTCTGAGAATACTATTCGAAGCGGCGATCTTGAAAAGCAATCCGCAACTCTTGCTTCCGAGGGCAAAACAGTACTGTTTGTGGCTGATAACGAAAAAATAGTGGGAATCATTGCGGTGGCAGATACTCTTAAAGAAGAAAGTAAGGAAGCAGTAAAATTCTTACAGGAAATGGGACTTCAAGTCACTCTTCTCACAGGAGACAATGCCGAGACTGCCAGAGCTATTGGTCGGGAAGTCGGAATTGAGAACATAAAAGCCGAACTCTTGCCCGGAGAAAAGGAAAAAATTATATCCTCTCTTCAGGCGGAGGGCAAAATGGTTGCTATGGTCGGAGATGGCATTAATGATGCTCCTGCCCTGACACGAGCCGATGTCGGTATTGCAATCGGAGCAGGCTCTGACATTGCCTTGGAAGCAGCTGATGTAGTGCTGATGCACAGCAGG
>JAGVVH010000017.1 GCA_019135895.1 Bacteroidota bacterium
GATGGCCCTCGCAAAAAAGAGTACTTTTTGGATGAAAAAGAAGAAGAGATGGAGGATGAAATGTCCGACGAAGATAAATATTGGGAAGAGAATCCCAAAACCGACTGATACAGACTATTTCTTCCAACTCTTTTTTTTAAAATAAATTTCGTTTTCAAAAAAGTCCCGTATATTTGCCCTTCCAATTAAATCCCTCAGGATGGAAAATGAGTTGCTAAATTCCGGTAATGCTAACCAACGCATTAAAGAAGAGATGAAAACGCTCTCCGACCAGATCAATTTTCATAATTATCAATATTACATATTAGACAATCCCACTATCAGCGATTATGATTTTGATTTACTGCTGGAAAAACTCATAGCCCTTGAAAAACAATATCCCGAACTGATTCTCCCGGACAGTCCGACGCATAGAGTAGGAGGGACAGTAACTAAAAATTTCAAGACGGTGAAACACCGTTATCCGATGCTCTCCTTGGGAAATACATACTCCACTCAGGAACTGACCGAATTCGACACCCGTATTCACTCTCTTGTCCATGAACCGGTAGAATATGTGTGTGAACTTAAATATGACGGAGTTGCCATCAGCCTCCTTTACGAAAACGGTTTACTGGTTCAGGCTCTTACAAGAGGCGATGGCCTACAGGGCGATGATGTTACTGCCAATGTGAAAACCATTAAGTCCATCCCCTTGAAATTGCAAGGCCAATATCCCTCACGCTTTGAAGTCAGGGGAGAAATCATCTTATCTCACCAACAGTTTGAAACTCTCAATCGCGAAAGAGAAGAGATTGGAGAAGCTGCCTTTGCCAACCCGCGCAATGCTGCTTCCGGAAGCCTCAAACTTCAGGAATCGACCGAAGTAGCCAAACGTGGCCTCGATAGCAGACTCTATTTTCTAATCGGAGAGAATTTGCCCTCTCAACATCATTATGACCGGCTTCAATTACTCGCCAAATGGGGCTTCCGCCCGTTGGATGTCATCTCCAAAGCTTCCTCCATTCAAGAGGTCTTTGCTTTCATAAAAGAGTGGGACATAAAAAGAAAATCACTTCCCTTCGATATTGACGGGATTGTCATTAAAGTTAACTCCTTAACTCAACAACAGCAAATTGGATTTACTGCCAAAAATCCTCGCTGGGCAATTGCATATAAATTTAAAGCCGAAAGAGTCTCCACCCAACTGCTGAGTGTCGATTTTCAGGTTGGCAGAACCGGCATCGTAACTCCTGTAGCTAATCTCCACCCCGTGCAACTCTCGGGTACCGTGGTCAAAAGAGCCACTCTCAATAACTACGACTTTATCGAAACCTATGATATCCATCAAAACGATTTCCTTTTTGTTGAAAAAGGGGGAGAGATCATTCCTAAAATTGTAGGTGTTGATTTGGAAAAAAGAGAAACAGGTTCCCCAAAAATCGGGTTCATCACCCAATGTCCCCAATGCGGAACAGATTTAGTAAAAAATGAAGGAGAAGCCGGCATCTATTGTCCCAATGAACTCCACTGTCCACCTCAAATAAAAGGCAAACTCGAGCATTTTATCTCCCGTAAAGCCATGAACATTGACTCTCTTGGTGAAGGGAAAGTCGAAATGCTCTTTGAAAAGGGTTTGGTAAAGAACATTGCAGACTTTTACAGTTTACACTACAATAATCTATTAGGACTTGAAAAGACCATTTCGGGAGAAGAGGGCAAACCTGACAGAATTATCAGCTTCAAAGAAAAAACCGTTGACAATATTCTTGCCGGACTAAAAGCTTCCCTCAAAGTTCCTTTTGAAAGAGTTCTCTTTGCTTTGGGAATCCGATTCGTCGGCGAAACCACTGCTAAAAAACTTGCCCGACACTTTGCTAATATTGAAGCTCTTTCTAATGCTACTATCGAAGAGTTGATGCAAGTCGAAGATATCGGCGAAAGAGTAGCCTCTTCCATTGTCAACTATTTCATCCAGCCCGAGAATCTTGAAATTATTCTTAAACTCAGAAATGCAGGCGTTCAATTTCAAATTTCTGAAAATATATCCCAGGGAGAAAACAAACTCAATGGCAAAACTTTTGTAGTGAGCGGCATCTTCTCCATTCCGAGGGATGTGATGAAACAAAAAATAGAATATTACGGCGGTAAAAATAGCACCTCCATATCCAAGAACACTGATTTTCTTCTTGCCGGGGAAAACATGGGACCGGAGAAACTCAAAAAAGCCGAAAAACTTGTCATTCCCATTATTTCCGAACATCAATTTTATGCAATGATCGGCGAGGCGTAGAATTTGCTATATCAATATTAGTAGCAGAACAAAAATTTAATTTGAATCGGGTATATTATTGAATAATCTATAACAAGCTCATTTATTAATCACCTCAATAGCCTTTTCCAGCACTTCGTCCCTGCCATTTTTTATACCCTCGATGGTTGGCTCTACCTTAATATCCGGCACAATGCCCACTCTTTGTGTTTCGGTACCATCCGGGTAATAAATACCAATTCCCGAAATCATGGTCAGTACTCCTCCCGGCAGATGAATTCTTGAAACATTCCCATCTGCTCCTGCCGTTGTACTTCCGACAATAGTGGTATTGGGACCAGCTCTAAAAGCCATGGCAGTATATTCTGCCTGACTTTGGGTAACTTCATTAACCATAACCACCAATTTTCCTTGGTAAGTATCCCCAATTTTTGATATGGGTGGATTAGGCACAAATCGAAATTCACCCGGATTATTAATATTGCCTCTTGTCGCTTTTGCAAATGGCGTTGACTTTGAAACGAAGAAACTACCTAACGAATAAGGAACATATTCTGATACTCCGTTCCGTAAATCAATAATGATTCCTTTTGCCTCTTTGAAAACCTCTTTAATTACCGAAATATCTTCATTTTTTAGGGATGCCAAATCAATATAACCGATATTTCCATCCAAAAATTTATAACATTTCTCTGCTTCATTTTTATTCCTGCCATCAAACAAATTCAAATCCTCATTTTGATAAAGATGTAAGATTGCTTTTTTTTCTTCATTATCTGAAATATATTCAATATTTATAGTTGATTGATTTGAATTTAATATATGGGTGGCAATTTCCCGCATTAGAGCCGCATTATTAGAAGCAGGATAATAAATCTTCACACTATCCACAATTTCCTTAACGGTTTTCCCATTAATATGGGTGATTATATCTCCTCTTTTTAGTTTTGTGCTTTCTTGTAATTCAGGATTATAATAATCTAAAACCACTAAATCTGTTCCAATAAATTTCGTTAGAAAGGGAACATGATTTTCTCCCCTGTTTTCGAGAACTTTATCTCCCATAAAATAAGCCGCATGGGTATCATTAATTTCCGCCGTCAATTTTAGGGTTGTCAATTCATATTGCAATTCATTTCCGGCATTTAAAAATGCAGGTATATATTCTCTCAGAATAGCATTCCAACTTTTGTCGGTCAAATATCTATATGGGTAAAAATATTGAATCATATTCCAATATCTGTATAAAGAGAGCAATCTGAATCCTTCATCGGGATAGGTCATATTAGCGTATTGATTTTCATTCTGAAAAGTAGTATTGCCATAAAAATCCATACTTACATAATAGTGTTCTCCTTGGTGGCGATTTTGATAGATATCTTTTACTTTATCTTTTAACGCTCCACTGACATGGCTCTTTTTTAGCCATGAGAAATCGGGACTCAGAAAAACATTGGTTGATTTCTGCTCACAGGTAGTACACAAGGGTATTTCTCCATATTTATTTATCCAAGAGAGCAATAGTTCATCGCGTTGTTTTTTATCCTTCACTTTCACATATTCCGGAAGAAAGCGAAATAGTTCATAATCCCAATTATAATTCCCTTTCCCGATTGCAGAGTGGTGATATTTCAAAAAGCCCCACAATTTCCCAAGCAGATCTAAATTATCAATCAAACTCTCGTCAAGTTCCGGAAAAACAATCAATGAGCCTTTATTGAAAGCAGTATCGGCTTCCGCAGGATATATTTTTCTTTGAAATGTTTTAGCCTCTGCTAAATCTTTTCCGTCAATGGTTACTTTCAGGTCATCCAGCCACATCTTGCCTTTACCCCTCAACAATCCGCCAATCACAATCTGTTCTGTTTTGGCAGGATTCATCGTAAGAGTGATGGAATAATTCGTCCAGTCGGTTGTCCCTGTTATACCCCGTTTTGCCATATTATCAAAAGCCACTTCCGGATCAATTCTCATCCACAGTCCGGCAAAACCATCCGTAACATTCTCAGTTTTAATATATCCCGATAGCGTAATACTTTTTCCCTTGTAATTATGAGGTAGCGCAAACGACCAGGCTTTAAAATCGACTTTTCCGGAATCATATCCCAAAAAGACAGAATATTTCCCCTCCTTCACCATTACAGAATCCAATAAAGCAGTATAATCACTACTCCCATGAGTTTTCCATGCTACCGGAATTCCATCGGTGACATCTTCAAAATTCAGATTGAGTTTAGTTTCCACATCTTTTGTCTGCCCGTTTGCCGACAGCAAAACAGTTATTATCAGTAAAATTGTAAGAGATGTTTTTTTCATAAAGAAGAATATTACAATAAAAGAGCTTTTAATAATTCAAATAATCCATTGACATTTTCATCACAGCATCAATATTCTTTTTATCCATAGTGTATAGAGATGAAAGAACCATCTTATTCTTTTCATTAAAATATTTTCCTGTTGTTTTTTCCAACTCCGGCGAAGTAGCCAAATAGGTATAAGTTTTAGCCATCTCTTCAGGAGAAATGGAAAAGCGACTTTTTAGTGAATAGAGAAATTTCATAAACCCTGAAACATCAGGATATCTGTTTGTATCTACTTTCACATTAGTCACTCTGATACAATTCACTGTCACAGCACTTTCTTTCAGTTGTTCCGCCATCCAATAGGTGAACATTATCTGAGCAAGTTTAGATTGGTAATAGGCAAGAGGAACAGAGAATTTTCTTGTTTTAAATTCAGGATCATTCAGGTCAACAGTAAGTCGGGGGTACATCATTAACCCCTGCGAAGCAATCGTAATGATTCTTCCCTGATTGCTTTTCTTAAGCAAATCCAGAAGCAAATTTGTCAGCAAAATCGGTCCGATATGATTGGTCGCCCAAATAGTTTCAATTCCATCCACCGTTTTATCCGGTTTTTTTCGGCTAATATCAAAGTCTGCGGCATTATGGATTAAAACATCAAGCTTTTCTACTTGTTTATTTAATAGTTTCGAAGCATTCACAATTGATTCTTTTGAAGCCATATTCAACTCAAGCAACTCGACAGCAGTAGAATTTGCTCTTTCTTTAATTTCGGCAAGGGCATTCTCCCCACGTTTCCGATTGCGAGCTCCCATAATTACATGAAATCCTGCTTGAGCCAATTGAATAACTGCCTCTTTTCCAATTCCCGAATTGGCTCCGGTTATCAGGCAAGTTTTAGTTTTCATAATCATACCATCAAAATTTATAAGATTCAACATTTTCCTGATTATATAACATAATCAATCATTTGTTCCTCTCTTATGTTTAATTTTTCTTAATTTTTAAGCTCACAAAGATAATATTTATAGCTTAATATTGCTCCATTTTGAGCCGAATATGTTTTTTTAATGAGCTTGAATAACTTTTGTATATTTGCCCCAGCAAATTAATATTTATTTAAGATGGAAATTAAATCATTACAAGGCACTGATTTCGACAAAATATTTGATGCCTTCAGCAATGCATTTGAAGATTATGAAGTACAGGTAAATAAGGAAGAGATGCAAACCATGATTCACAGGAGGGGTTTTGTGCAGGAACTCTCTTTTGCAGCATTTGACCAGTAGTTTCTTTTACACTCAATGGTATCGGAGCTTTTAATGGGGTTTCCACTGCCTATGACACCGGAACAGGCACGGTGAAAGAATATCGGGGGAGAAATCTGGCATCTGCCATATTCGACTATTCAATTCCCTACCTTAAAGCGGCAGGAATTCAGCAATATCTGCTTGAGGTGTTGCAACACAATACCAATGCCGTCAATGTTTACAGGAAAATTGGATTTGAAGTAAATCGTGAGTTGTATTACTTTATCAGGGAAAATGAAGAAATTACATTCAAAAACCATAATTTAGCTGCTCAATATGCTATTCGTAAAATCACTTTTGAAAACTGCTGCGAGAGCTACTCTTTTTGTGATTTTTACCCATCCTGGCAGAATAGTTTTCAATCTATTGCCAGAAACTCCGAGCACTTTTTGTTTTTCGGAGCCTTTAATACAAATGAACTTATTGGATATTGCATACTTGAACCTGCTTCGGGCGATATTACCCAAATAGCAGTCGATACTCGTCACAGGAGAAAAGGAGTGGCAACAATGTTACTTGTCGAAGCTTTGAAATTCAACCGCCACGATTCTCTAAAAATTGTCAATACAGATGTAGGTTGTGATTCCATAACTCATTTTCTTGAATCGGTCAATATTCCGCCAACGGGAAAACAATTTGAAATGATAAAAAAATTATAAAGATTTTTTGTTTTCTGTTTGAATACATTATGTATTTGGTTTTTTTATAGAAATTTTATTAATAGTATCTCTCTGTTTAGTTTTTTATTATATTTGGCATCTCAAATTTGTATAAAGTCACTCTTTTATATAGACTATTTAAACTCTTTTTTAACAAAATATAATACGGTATTAACCAAAACAATTTACTATGAAAAAAATTATTTTTCTATCGTTGTTTTTAGTTTTTAGTCATTTTATTTATGCACAATTGCCTTGCGATCCTCCTATCAATTTGGCAGGAACAGTCAATACGCCCAATTTGTATGATGTAAAATTAGAATGGAATTATCCCACAGGGACAAATGCCCCAAACCAATGGCTATCATGGACTCAAATTGCATCTGCATTTGGTTATGTAGGTTTGAAGAATATCATCATGGTGCATCGTTATGAACCGGCTGATTTACTTGCTTTTAATGCCAAGTATTTGACAAAAGTGAGTTTTATTTCTGATCTCAGCAGTGATCCATATTCCCCGGGAAATGAATTCACCGTCAATATTTATAAAGGAGGAAGTTATGTGAGTGGGGTCGGCTTTAATCCCGGAACACTTGTGTATTCGGAATAGGTTCCGACAGATTCTATACCTTCTCAAATGGCAGAGGTAATAGTCATTCTTGATTCTGCCATTGCAATAGATGCAACTCAGGAAATGTGGATTGGTATTCAAACAGGTCCTCTCAGAACACTTTGCTTTGTTAATTCTACCACAGCAGAACCTATGAAAGGAAATGTATGTTATCGAAACGGATTATGGACAACATTATCTTTTGAACCCGATAATTCATCTAATTGGGATATAAAAGGTTGGGTTGAAGGTGGCGGAACCATAGTCAGTAGTTTTTATGTTTATCGGGATGGAGCTCTCCTTCCTCCTGTTCCGGTTACTTCTCGAAACTATATCGATACGGGAGTTCCTATAGGTACCCATACTTATGGAGTATCGGCTTTATATAATGCCGATACCTGTGAATCTACCCCCGTGACCACGCAGGTAACAATGATGCAGGATACCTGTGAAACATTTGTTATCAACACTTTTCCCTGGATGCAGGATTTTGAGAATGAGTTTTGGCAAGATTGTATAACCACAATTGATGCGGATGGAAATGGAGATTGCTGGCATAGATTGGCATGTAGTTCCCATGATGCTCATAGTGGGACCTATACGGCTGAATCAGATTCCTATTTAATCCCGAATAATTATTTAGTATTGCCTCCACTGCTTGTTCCCCCTTCGGGAATACGACTCAGCTACTGGGTTGCGCCAAAAGATGTGGTTAATAGAGCCGAACATTATGAAGTACTGCTTTCTACCAACGGAACCGATACGGCCGATTTTTCCACTTCTCTCTATAGTGAAACCCTCTCTTTTAGCGGTTGGACATTTAGAAACATTGATATTCCGGGATCCTTATACGCAGGACAAACTGTTCATATTGCATTTGTTCATAATGAATGTTACAATATGGAAAAAATAAAAATTGATGATATCACCATTGAAAATCTAGGATCTTGTCTTACCCCTATTTACTTTATTACTGATAATATCTCTAATACAACAGCTACTATCGGGTGGACGCAATCAGGTTTTGTTCCTTCCTGGAATGTTGAATATGGTGTTGCAGGCTTTGCTCGGGGAACCGGAACTTCAATAGTCGTTAATTCCAATACTTATCAGTTGACAGCTCTTGCTCCAAATACGACTTATGATGTTTATGTTCAGGCAAATTGTGACATAAACGGGACGCTGAAGAATATATTGCTGAATCTGCTCAGGCAATGGGGCGTACCTTTTGGACTACCTGGAGCGGTTCTGTCGGAGGAACGGATGATGCTCTCGTTTCATCAGAGCAGGCTTCCGGTGGTGTCAATTCTTTGAAAATTATCAATAACGATGATTGTGTTTTGTTGTTCCCGTATAGCACCAGCGGAACTCACAATGTGGAAGCAGATTTCTATATTCCATATGATAGACAAGCTTATTTTAGTATATTACAGAATTTTGGAAATACAATAAATTGGGGAGTAGAGATTTATTTTATTGAATTAGAATTTGGCTATATTAATGCCGGTATTGATTGTGCTGCTACTTTTACCTATAATTATGATCAGTGGTTTCATATTAAATTTTTCATTGACCTTGATTCCGATTATGCTGAATTTTATCTTAGTGATTCACTCATATATTCATGGCAATGGAGTCTCGGAGTTGCTGATATAGGAATAGCAAAATCACTTCACGCAATTGACTTTTACGGAAATGGTGAAGACAATCAATATTATGTGGATAATATTGACTATGACTACATGACCGGTATTCAGCAAAATTATGCCAAAGATAAACTTTTCATCTATCCAAATCCTGCTAGCAACCTGTTGCATATAGTAGGAACTGCTGACTATGAAAATGTGGAGATTATCGATTTTTTGGGACAGATTGTATATACAGATAATATAGTTGATAATTATACGGATGTAAATATTTCCAATCTATCTTCAGGGATATATTTTGTTTGCCTCAAGGGAAGTAAAGGTACTATTTCAGGTAAATTTATCAAAAAGTAGAAATATTTTTTTATTGAAAGAATTATCTATTCAGTTTTCTCTTTAATCAATAGCTTTGGAGAAAAAAAATAATAACTAATCAATCAATTTTCAAAAATAATTGTTGAATTCATAAGATTTAGTAGTACATTTGTTTCACTATTGAATTGATAAAGATAAAATTGCCATGAAACATAAGGTGTCATTAGTTTTATCAGGAGGCGGGGCCAGAGGCATTGCCCATATTGGGGTAATTGAAGAGCTGGAAAAGCGTGGCTTTGAGATTATTGCTGTGGCTGGAACATCCATGGGCTCGCTTGTGGGTGGAATTTATGCTTTGGAAAAAATGTCGGAGTTTAAAAATTGGCTTCTTTCTCTGGATAAGAAAAAAATAATAAGTATGGTTGACTTTACCTTAAGCTCACAGGGTTTAATTAAAGGAGATAAAGTAATGACCACAATAAAGGAATTTATTCCGGATACCAATATTGAAAGCCTCAGAATCCCTTATGCCGCAGTTGCTGCTGATATCATAAATAAGAAGGAGGTAGTTTTTACAAAAGGAAGTCTCTATGACGCAATCAGAGCTTCAATTGCTATTCCTACTTTCTTTACTCCTGTTAAGACCTCTGACGGATTGTTGGTTGATGGGGGTGTTTTGAACAATATTCCTGTCAGTCATGCAAAAAGAAGTCGTGGAGATATGCTGGTAGTTGTCGATGTGAATGCAAATGTTCCCGCGATAAAACTGCCCGTTACCGTGAATGAAAAAGAGGAACGAGCTTCCGGGTACAAGTCAAAAAGGGAAGAGCTATACAACCAAATAAGAAATAGTGACTCCAAAAATAAAGAGGAAAAAATTGGATATATCCACCTTTTAACTAAAACGATCAACCTTATGGTTAGCGGGACTTCACAACTTTTGCTGGAAAAATTTCCACCCGATATCATGATAAACATATCCAAAGATTCTTGTAGTACTTATGATTTTTTAAAAGCTGAAGAGATAATTGAAATTGGACGGATTGCTGCGGCACAAACGTTGGATGATTGGGTGAAAAAAGGTCGTAAAAAACATAAGAAATCAATAAAAAGCTTTTTTAAAATCAAAAAACACAGTCGTATCTTATTGTAAAATAGATTATAATCATACAGTAATTCGATATGAAAGAAAGGTTAATTTAGCTGTTATTATTTGTGAAATTCAAATTATAAACCATAGGAAATGAAATAAAAGTTATTTTTGTTTTTGTAAATCTAAAAAAACAAGCAAGTGAAATTCAAGTGATGGTTGATGGAACGTTCTTTATTTATAAAAAGTTAGGATAGTTTATACTATCATATTTAATACTTCGTTATTGATTTGTAAAACTTAATATTTATCAAAATTATTTTAAATGAAACCCTTTAAACTGTTGTTGTCGGCAATTTTCTTGCTGACCGGAATTGTGCTTTTTGCGCAAGCCCCCTCGTTCAATTCCAATGACCCTCTACCGATTGACCCCAAGGTCAAAATAGGCAAATTGGATAACGGATTAACCTATTATATCCGTGCTAATCAGAAACCGGAAAATAGAGTGGTCTTTTTCCTTGCGGTTGATGCAGGCTCCATCTTAGAGACTGATGATCAGGTTGGATTAGCTCATTTTACAGAGCATCTAGGTTTTAACGGAACTAAACAATATCCCGGAAATACCTTAATTGATGAACTTGAAAAGAAAGGAATTGTCTTTGGCGGCGATATCAATGCCTCCACAGGCTGTGATGCCACACTTTATTATGTGGTTTTACCAACCGACGATAGCGTTCTTTTTGATATGGGACTTAAAATTCTTGATGGTTGGGCTTTCGGTATGCTGATGACTGAAGATGAGATTGAAAAAGAAAGAGGAGTAATCACTGAAGAGTGGCGCCTCTATCAGGGTGCTGATGAGCGTCTTATGCTGAAAACGTTGCCGGTTGAGTTGAAAGGTTCTCGCTATGCAAACAGATTGCCAATCGGAACTTATGAAAATCTTCAGAAATTCCAGCATAGCTCTGTTCGCAATTTTTACAAGACTTGGTATCGAACAGATAATATGGCTGTTATTGTAGTGGGTGACATTGATCCGGCAGATATGGAAAAGAAAATTAAAGATTTCTTTACTATGAATGAAAAGCCTTCTACACCTCTTGTGCGTCCTATTTACGCTATCCCTGACAATACAGAGCCACTCATTGCCATTTTCTCAGACCCTGAAGCTACAAGTACCAGCATAGGTCTTAATTATAAACAACCAGATTTTAATGTTAGAACATACGGGGATTTTCGTCAGGATCTTGTACATACTCTATTTTGTGACATGTTTACTGCAAGGATAAGTGAGTTGGGAGAAAAGAAGAACTCTCCATTCCAATATGGCTATTCCTATTTTGGAGACTACTGGTCAGAGCTGACTTCTGCCTTTTCTCATTATTTTGTTGCCAAAGAAGGCCGTGTAATGCCTACATTGGAATTGCTCCTTACCGAGTTGCAACGTGTTAAGCAACATGGCTATGTGCAAACCGAACTGGATAGAGCAAAAAGCGAAATGATGAGCATGTATGAAAAAAATGCCAAAGAAGCAACAAAGAAAAATTCCCAAAATTTCGGTTATTATCTGGCATTTAATTTTATTCAGGAAAGTCCATTTCCGGGCGATTCTATCAATTATGAAATTGTAAAACAATATATAGACGGAATTAACCTTGATGAAATTAATAAACTTGTCGGACAGTGGATCACTGAGAATAATATTACACTCAGCATTAATATGCCTGAAAAGAAAGAGTTTAAGCTGCCGACCGAAAAAGAAGTTCTTGCCCTGATGACAAAATGTAAAAAGTTAAAGACAGCTCCTTATGTTGACAATGTCAACAGCTTGCCTTTCCTAACTAAAGAACCGGTTGCCGGAAAAGTTACTAAGAGAACTGAAAATGAAAAACTTGGTTACACCGAACTTGAGCTAAGTAACGGGGCTAAGGTTATTTTGAAAAAGACCGATTTTAAAAACGATCAAATTCAGTTCCAGGCATTCAGCAAAGGAGGAGTTTCGCTATATCCCGATAATAAAGTAGTGAATGCACAATATGCAGGCAATGTTATCTTGGATTGTGGAATCGGGAACTATTCTCAAGCCGAATATACAAAGTTTATGATGGGAAAACAATATTATGTTAGTGCTTCAGTTTCGGGAACTCAAGAAATGCTTTATGGAAATAGTACTCCCAAAGATTTTGAAACTTTTCTTCAGTATTTATATATGGTTTTCGAAGCTCCAAGAAAAGATCCTGAAGTATTTGAAAGAAAAATTGATGAATGGAAAACCCAGATCAGTATGCAGAAAAACTCTCCCGATTACCAGTTCAGCATACAATTCCGCAAAGCATGCTATCCGGATGACAAAAGAACAGTTTTTGCCTTGGATGAAAAATATCTTTCCCAGATGAATCTGAATGAGATGTACAGCATTTTTAGAGAAAGATTTTCAAACGGAAGTGATTTTGACTTTTATTTTGTTGGTAACATTGATATTGAAAAAGCTATTCCACTCATCGAGAAATATATAGGAGGCATCCCTTCTACCGGTAAGCAGGAAATCTGGCTTGATAAGTCTTCCAATTTTGCACAAGGAGTGGTCGATAAAAAACTCTATATGGGAATTGCCGATAAGACCAAAATGGGTTTTGCTACGCAGCTCCCGTATCAGTGGAATCCCCGCAACGATATGGCCCTTGATATGCTTGCAGGAATCGTGGATATTAAACTTACTGAACAGATTCGTGAGAATTTGGGAGGGACTTACGGCACTTCTTTCAGCTTATATTCTTCACACATTTTCGACCCCAAAGCCTACATGCGAATCTACCTCGGTTGTGAACCAGAACGTATTGAAGAGTTGACTGCTGCCATTTGGGCTGTTATTGATGAAATTATTGCAAATGGACCTACTGAAGTAGATCTCAACAAAGTAAAAGAACAACTTTGTCGCCAAAGAGAAGTTAATATGAAAGAAAATTATTACTGGACTTCATGGTTGTGCTATCAGGATAATTTCAACGAACCCCTTTATACGCTGGATGAATATAAAAATGAAATAAATTCTTTCACTATTGAAGAATTGAAAACAGCTGCAAAATATATGAAACACGA
>JAGVVH010000156.1 GCA_019135895.1 Bacteroidota bacterium
ACAGGGCAGAAATCGCCAACGATTGAAACAGTTACTTCACCGGAAGCAGGATTATATTGCCTTGAATCCATTAAACAAGTTATTTATGATTTTAGAATTGTCAGGATAAAACGGTTAAGCCTTTTAGCCTGTTGCAGATAATTAAAGTCACTTTGTACCAAATCATAGCCCTTAAGCCCTATGCAGGTAGCTTCCTGATAATGATTGAACACTTCAACTATCTTTCCGGCAAAGCTGTCAACATTGTCAGGTATTGCAATGAAAGCATTTTCTCCATCTCTTAGAAACCTGCCAATCTCACCTGTATTTGTAATTATAGTGGGTTTCCCAGTAGCCAGGTATTCACCTAATTTAGTAGGAAATCCACCTTCAGCTTGTTTACTTTTGGGCCTGGCCAGGGCTAAAGCTGCTGCGTTATTTAATAATCCCGGAATACTCTCACGGTTCACATACCCGGTAAACTGTACCCTGCCTTCACAGTTGGACTCTTTCATTAAAGTATTATACTTTTCCAGCAGGTTTGGTTCCGGCACTTCTCCAATCAGGACAAGTTTCAAATCACCGGTATTATGTATTTGTTCAAGTGCCTTCCCGAATGCCCGGATGAGGATGTCAACTCCATCTTTTTCAATGTCCATGGCTCCGCAGTAGGCAATATATCGCGATTTGATATCTTGATTGCAATCTTGAGACCGGAATCTTGCAGGATCTACAATCATGTTTATAACCTGCACAGGTATAGTTTTAACCTGCCCCTCAAAGTGCTTTTTAAGAGCTTCTGAGATAACAAAAAGACCATTACAAGACCTCGTTTTAGTGCTACATCAGGATATTCTGTTCTCTCGTGCAAAACTTTTATGCCATGTCGTTTACACAATTTAAGAAAAGGCAGAAGCATCCATAAATGTGTGTCAAGTAGAATTACCAGATCAACCTCACTCTTATTTATAAGTTTCTTAAGTTGAGTTCTTCCACCTGGAATGGAAGGAACTGAAATAAGGGAACCATGATTCTTGAATAGATCAGAGAAAGGGTTCTTCTTGAATGTTATTATGAATTGTGTTCCGTCAATTTCAAATGAGGCTCTGCCATCCTTTTGTGGTCCGAGAAGAATAAATGTTACCATGTTCCCCAACTCACATAATCCTTTTGAATATGCCAGGTGCCTGTTGGCTGATGCTCCGCCGTCAGGATACTTGTCAGATGAAAGAATTACAATATTCAAAGGATTTTTCATGATTAAAAGATAAAAAACCATCCAAAAACAAAAGAAGCTTATACAGAGGTAGTCTATAATTCAAATCCTTTACCAAAACAGTTTTCTTATTGGAAAACCGGATTTGCTTTTTACAGGTACCCTCAAACTGGTTGTAGCTATGCCTTTCAAGGTCAGTCATCAGCTTTAAAGATATTCATTGAACATTTATTAATTCGTCATTTCCAGATACTAGCAGCTGAGATATCAGGCTTTGAAAATTACCTCTCACCCTTTCACCATCAAAAAGCTGAAATGCCAGTCTTTTTGCTCGGTCTACAATAATTGATCTATAATCAAAATCATTTATTAACAGATTAATAGCCTTCTCAAGGTCATTCATTTCCTGTGAATTCACACAATAACCACATTGGTATTTAAGGCAAAACATTGAGATGGCAGTTTCACGAGGAGCAAAAACCAGAATTGGAATACCTGATGCCATATATTCCGAAGCCTTCGTGGGCATTGAGTAACGTGAGAATTTGAGACCCAGCTTTGTGAAATCTAACGGTAAGAGCAATAAATCATAGCATCTCATTAAAAAAGGAACTTGGTCGTAACTTACCGCCTCAAACACACTTACACCTCTATATTTCATGATTTTTTTATAACCAAGCTCTTTATTGTCATTTGTATATATGTCAAACTCCACGTTTTTATCAGAATTATTATAATTCGATATAAACGAAGCAAATTTTAAAAGTGATTGCCTATTGGCAGTGCCTACCCGCCCTAGGTATAGAATTCTGAAACATTTGTTGTCAGACATAACTGGTTTATCATTCGTGGAAAATCGTTCCAAGTCTATAGGATTATGGAATGATATAAATGTTTTACCATATCTGACACTATACTCATCTGACATCGCTTCACTAATACTTAACAGCAGGCTGGCATTATCCATCAGGGATCTTAGTTCTCCATCAATCCTTCTATGCCACATTTTTCTAAAAGGACCCTTCTGGCTGATAGTTGAAGGCCAGTCGTCCATCATATGAAGCACACTGGGGATACCAAGAAATCAGAGAAAGAATACCTGGCTGCACCATGAAAAATACCCAACCATTCCAGAGTTGGGTAAAAGATGTTGTTAACAATGTAATATCTAAGGCCTTGGTCCCTTTCTGTCATGCTGTCGTTTGGATTTTCCTCAAATCTTAACAACCCGGACGTAAACGTACGCTGAAAATAATTGAATGGAAATCGCCATTTATATTCATCACTTCCTAACTGGTAATAGGTATCACATACATCAGTGGTTACATTATTCATAACATGGCCGCTTGCAGCAACAGCAAGGCTTTTCTTATCCCACCCATGAAAAAGGTTTGAGAGGGTTATGCCTCCACCATGTCTATAGTTAAAAGGCTGTCCAAAAATTAA
>JAGVVH010000108.1:0-6269 GCA_019135895.1 Bacteroidota bacterium
AGAGAAGAAGAGTTGGCAAGAGATTAGTAAAGAGAAACTACATTTTGATCCGGTGGTGTGTCCTCATTGTGAAATTGGTCACTTTATAACGATAAGTAGTTGGAATGGAAGAGCCCCTCCAAAACCAGAAGTTAGGAAACAAGGCAATTTAACTTTTTAATTTTCAAATCAGAAACATTGGATTTTGTTTTTGAAGAAAAGTTGTGGCCATAAATGACTGAAATCAAAAAAATGAATCTCCAAAAACGCTATAAACAGATGAAAATGTAAAATTTACAATAAATTTCACCCTACAAATGAAACTGAAATTTTATAATGAAATAAAAAACATAAGATATAAATGTATATTCCGGATTGAATCTCCATAATATAGATTGCTAATTTGGAAAATCCTCTCTCCCGAAAGTTCCGTTCAACAATGAATTAAATCGAAACACTTTGAAAGTTATCCCTCAAAGTGTTTTTTTTGGGGGGCGTGTTTCGTTTAATTCCTATGATGTTATGCGCTGTGGTTGTTGTTGTTAGTTATCCAAGAAGCATTTTCATAAATGAGTTATTTAAACCTATAAAGCGTTCTTATTATCGGGTACCACAAAAAGAACTTCTTTAACGTCATTATCAACTTCACCAATTAATATCAGTTCTGTTTTATCATCGAAAGGTCTGCTTGGCAATCCCTTTCTGTCAATTTCCACTTGTATTGTTGCTGTTTTGTCCTTGAACTCATATGTGTCAGCATTTATTTGCTTCACTATAAAACCTTGAACTTTTACTAGTGCATCTGAGCGATCGAGACGTGATGCATTGTCTAGAATCTCCTTTACAGTATATGTTTTATCTGTAACCCCTGGTCCTTTATATTGCCCATAAGATAGGCTACTAGCTGAAACAAGAGTGAAAAACAGCAGCAATAATTTCAAAACATTTAATGATTTCATTTTCACAATTTTTTAATTGTCAATTCTTAAGAAATCACCATTCATATTGAATTCTAGTTCTAGACCATTCTCAAGTTTTATTTGCTGATTACGGTCGTCTAACTCCCAACCAATTATGTAGTTGTCAGGATAGTTTGTTGTTGCATACTCTAAAAGTTTTGCAGGGATTACGCTATCAGGCAACTTTGTTAACCCTTCAATATCAATAACCTCTTTTTTTCTATTGAACTCAAGAAAAAGTCCACCTTCAAGTGTAATATCATACGTGAGTTCAAACCCATCAGTATCTTTAATTGCCTGAATGATTGGGTTTTCAGGGAAGTGAGTGCTCACGTAATTTGAAATTTCGGAAGGAATATCTGTTAATGGTAAAATTTCTTCCTTTTCGCAGCTGATTAACAAAAATGGCACTAGAGCCAATAGAAACAATCTTTTCATGATTTCTGTATTTATTAAATTTCCTTACTCTTTTATGGATTTTCAGGATGCTCCATTAATTATCAAAAAGGATAATTATGAAGCAAAGATATACTGCGATTCTGGAGAAATTTTGGAGAATTAGTAGTTAGTAAAAGATACTTGAATTTTGTGTACATTCCCATCTACATCATATGAAATTTTATAATTATACACATCACAAATCTGCTTAACAATGGCAAGCCCAAGTCCAAGATTTCCTGTTTTTCCAGTTGCAAAACGCTCAAATGGTGCTTTAGGGTTATCCTGAAAAGCTATTCCTGAGTTTTCAATCATCAAATACTTTTGAGAAAGATTTATAGAGATGTATCCATCTTGGGTATTATGCTTTACAGCGTTTTTTAAAAGATTATTTACCATTATTTCAGCCAAACCCGCATCAATGTATAAGTTACAATTCTCAATAAACTTGTTTACTTTAATACTCCGAATTTCAATTGCTTCTTGAAAAAGGGGCAAAGAGTTATTTACAATCTCCGAAAGATTCAAATTTGTATTTTTATTGTACTCAAGGTTTCCAATTTTGCTAAGCAACAATAACGATTTTTGAGCCACTGAAAGTTTTGCTGCTGCATTAATAATTGTTTGTAGATGTACCAAACTATTGCCATCATCCTGAAAATTGTTTAATAGCTTTTCTGCGTTAAGCCTAATAATTGCCAAGTGAGTTTGTAATTCATGCGATGCGTTTTCATTAAACTCCTTAGTCCGCTTGAAATCGTATGTAATCTTTCTCAGCAATTCTTCAATGGTGCTGTTAAGAGAGTTAAATTCATCAATCTCTGATTTTGAAAAAGCAGGGATTGGTTCTGTAATTTTATATTTGGAAAGAATACCTAGTGTTTTATAGAATGGATTCCAAAGTTTTCTTGAAATTAAGTTTACCATCAAGAAGAGAAACATGGAGATTAGCAATAATAATCCTAACATCATGAGCAAGGCACCCTCAAAAATATCGTCATTCCCAGGAAGTAGCTGACGTAAAACAATAGTAAAATCTTTCCCTTCATGATTGATTGAGAAATAAAGCTCACGATGAGGTATCATTTCGTTATCTCGTAGCTCAAGAATAAGGGTGTCTTTGAATACAGGTTCATCAAATCTCAAGCCTTCAATAATATCTGTTACCCTGTGATACTCTGGAAGGTCGCCGTAGTTTGAATGATACTCAACAAGGCGTTCCATCTCATAGGTTAGGTGTTCATCGGTCTCCTCATAAACAATATACTTAATCATGAAGAATGAAAAAATACTGCCAATTAATAAGATTGGGATAAGCCAAGTGAAGGTTGTTAGGTATGTGCGTTTAATTAATCTCATTTTTATGGTGTATCTAGTTTATAGCCTATTCCATAGACCGCTTTAATGGGATCAGGAGTATGTTGGGCTGTAATTTTTTTCCTAAGATTTTTAATGTGCGAATAAATAAAATCAAAAGAATCTGCCAAATCCATATTATCACCCCATATGTGTTCGGCTATGCTTTCCTTGGTTATTACCCTTTGGGGGTTTGAAAAGAAAAATAACAATATATCGTACTCGCTCTTTGTTAATTCAATTTTTTCGTTTTTCACAAATACTTCGCGACTGTCAGTTTTAATGGTAATGTCACCATAAGATATATTTGAGTTCCCCGCAAAGATTCTTCTGCGCATTAATGCTTTAATGCGAGCAATCAGTTCTACCATATCAAATGGCTTTGTGATATAGTCGTCAGCTCCTAACTCTAGTCCCTCCACTTTATTATCTGTTGAATCTCTAGCCGAAATTACTATTACGCCAGTTTTAGAGTTAATCTTCTTCAATTCTCTTATGATTTCAAGTCCTGAACCCCCTGGTAGATTAATGTCAACTATAACAGCATCATATTCATGCAAAAATATTTTCTCATGTGCAGTGTTAAAATCAGCAGCTGTTTCACATAAGAATTTCTCTCCATTAAGAGATGAAGATATTGAGTCTAGTAAAGTCAGGTTGTCTTCAATTATAAGAATTTTCATTGTAATTCAGTTTCTACAAATCAAGCATTTAATTTTGGATATAATCTGGAGAAACATTCTTTTCCACAATTATTTATTCAATTAGTGGTTATATTGCTCTATGACAATGTGATAAGTGGTCTTGTACCATTGCGCATAACGTTTTCGGGCTTTGCGTTCGGGCGGGTCTCGGAGCACAAAGCTGTCAACCAGCACCGAACTTATATAGAAGCACAAAGCTCCAAGTTTGCACGTCACCCCGCCTGACGCAAAACCCGTGTTAGCGGTTCGGCTTTCTATTTTGGTTTCCATATTAAGTGTTCGTTTGTCTTTGAATTTTTTGTCGCAATGAACTTTGTATAAAATACTTTTCTGCTTTCGTTTGTATAAGAAACTAAAATTTCAAGCTGCTTTATGTGACCTGGGAAATGGTTTAGGAACTGCTTTGCTTGTTCGCCATTTTTTGATGCTCTATGTCTCAAAATATAATCTAATTCAATTGTCTCACCTTCCTTTAAGGATGCTATTTCGTCCATTTTTTGCAAGTAGTCATTTGCTGTCTTAACAATTTTTTCTATTTTGATATTGTAAGCTGTCTTGCTCGAATTATTCTTAATTCTCAATTTGTAGTTCCAATAAAACTCAAAGTCATAAACTGCATAAGGAATAGGAATTGGCTCTTCGTGGTCTTGTTTATGAGAAAGTCCTAAGGATTTTTGACCATATAAACTCTCAGGATTATTAATCAAATCAATATCAATTCTCGGTCTTGCAAAGAAAAAACTTTGCAAAGCAACAAGTTTGCTAATTATTGGTCTTGTTATAATTGATACAGGAAAGTCCATAATGTTAATTATCAAATAAACTTGTGATTAGACTAGGAACATCAGTCTTTTCAGTTTTACTATATCCATACCCTGTTTCTTTGTTGGAAGCAGAAAAATTTCCTTCCTCTGTTGAGATTGAACATTCAAAACACTTTAATGAAAATCTAATCGAATTAATATTACTATTCTTCATTTTTAAAATTTCATCTTTTGTCAAATAGTAAATCGTGGTTGCAATGTCATCAACATAATCAAACTTCCCTCTGTCTATACAAGTCAGAACTGTCCCGTCTTCTAAATAAATTAAAACATTTCCTTTTATTCTAACTCCACCACCCATAAGTTCAGTGCTTAATACAATCATTCCTGATTCGCCATTTTTAGCAATTAGAACATCAAGGTCGTGACCACCAAATTCTTTGTTTGATTTTAGAGTGAATTTCTCTGTGCACGGATATGTTTTTTGTCCGATGAAGAAAGTATACTGTCCTATTGCAAATTGCGATAAGGTCAGTAAAAGCAATGTTGTGATAATGTAATGTTTCATTTTAATTGTCAATTTATTTATGCTTACTCTAATCGGTTTTCAGCAACCCCGTCTGTGTTTTTTTAAGCTGACCGCTAACGCCCGCGGCTATATGCAGTAAGGGATTGCGGGCTTCGTTCCTGTCCGCCAGCACCATAGTTTGAGCGGAGCAGAATGCTACAATAACAACTGAAATCCTTATTGCATATAGCCTTGCTGTTACCCAACGTAATCTTGCTAATTGGTTTGTAATAACACAGTATTGTTGCTATTTTTTTGATGAATTACAAAATAAGCATTTGATGGTAAATTCAGGAATCCATAGCGAAAATCAGATACTCTGTTATTACACAGTTTAGATAGTTCGTATTTAATGCCATATCTTAAATCTAATGTTAGATACCTACAACAATTGCCTCGACCTCTTATGCCACTAATTCCTGCATATAACCCTTCAGCAAACTTGAAAGAGCCGGGATATCCATTGGCTCCTTCTTGGTCATAGACATTTGATTGTGGAATTAGATAAAGTCCTGAAATCTCATAATTGGCAAACAGATTACCCCAAAAGGAAATAATTTCATTATTGGAAATTTTAATTGCATTGGGAATTTTATGTTCAATTGATAGCCTTCCTTCTATCCATTCAGTAGCAGGGAAAGGTGGGTTAGGATAATTAAAAGTCAATTTAGTTCTAGAGATTGGATTTGAGTTAAGATTTGTTTGAATAAATGGCACCTCAAATTTCGACTGATTATTTTCTATCTTCACTGTTTGAATTACATTATTAAAATTTAATTCTTCCCATATGCCATTTTTATATATAAAAATACCTTGTTTATTAGGTGATGGACAAGCTGTAATATTTCTTTCTAATAGCATTGTTTGTCCCTTTTCGGGCGGATTAGCAGTAACTGTATTAGAGATATATTCAGGAGAACTTACAAATAAAGTGTATTGATACTTATCGGATAATCCTTTTAGAGTAAACTCTCCGTTATTATCTGTTGTTGTTGTTACTATTTCATACTTTTTATCTTCTTTAATGTTGGTGTTTGTTTGCGCGGTTATCATAACTCCCACTAAAGGAGAACCGTCTATTTGATTTGTAGCAATCCCAGATATTTTGCTGCTTTTTGAACAGCTCAATAAAAAAAGGATACTTAAGGAACTTATAACTAATAATAATGTTTTTTTCATTTGTAATTTTCTTTTCATTTGTAATGATTTTTAACTGATACCTACTCTTTAAAGGATTTTCGGCTTTCTCCTTTTTAATATCTTGTTTTGACACTATGGGTTGTCAACCCGAATTAAGACGGTTTTTACTTTTATTATGTTGGGTAACTCGTTTATAACCGTAACTCTTTCCCCCATTTATTACGGTTAGCTTCCAATATTAGGTGGCTAACCGTATGTTTCATGTTACACAATTGCATTTTTTATGACTGCAAATATAAAATTTTTTATAATGTGTCAAATGGACTTATAATATTTTTTAAACTTTTTTCTGTTACATGGG
>JAGVVH010000108.1:6276-8637 GCA_019135895.1 Bacteroidota bacterium
GGCTTCTTAATCTTGGCTTTTGTTACTGCTTGCTTCAAAACCTGACTTAAACTTTCTTCTGAGTATTGATTTCCTCTTTCAGCACCTTCAAATAACCATGTTCGGGGCTTGTATTCTTTGTAATAGGCTCTTAACATTTCTATCACTTTGTCAGAAATGGGAATCACTCTGTCTTTTTTTCCTTTAGCATTAATGATGATTAATAAATGTCGCTGTGAATTGATGTGCTCAGGTTTTAAATTTAATAACTCACTTCGCCTTAATCCACATGCATATATTAAACTTAACATCGTTTTGTGTTTCTGATTATTGCAAACATTAAGAATTTGAAAAACCTCTTCCTTACTTAAAACATTGGGAAGTTTGTGCTCTCGCCTAGGTCGCTCAATCTGCTCCGTTATAATTTGAGACCCTTTGATCGTTTTAAAAAATAATCTTGCCGCATTTACTGCCTGATTTTGATATGATAAACTTAGCCCTTTGGAAATCATATACTGATGTACAAACAAAATCATATCATCATTGTTGATCTCTTTAGATTTTTTGGGCATCACAAATCTTAAAAATGTACTTATCGCTTTAATGTATGTGGATATTGTTGAACTACTATACCGTTTGTGCTCCATCCAAAGTTTAAACCTCTTAACTTCTTCATCAGTGGTAAAATCTAATTGGGGTAAATTCTCAAGATCTTTTTCACTTTTTAATTCAATTTGGATGGGTGAAGTTGCATTAGAAATAGTTTCAATAGTATTAATTCTATTTTTAAAATATTTTTTTATTAGCTCAATATTTTTGCCCCAACTTGGAATAATCCAAACAAATTCAATTTTGTCCCATTTTGAATACTGAAATGTTCTTAAAAATTGGATGTCAATATCATTTTTGGGTAATTTAATTACTATTTGTTTTTCGCAAATTCTGATGTCAACATTTTTAGAATCAGTATTTTCCAGATTTTGACAGAATTGTATCTCACCTTTATTTTCATTAATTTTTGTAATATTATCTAATACTTGATTGTTCTTATCTGTGTTTTCAAGAGTTTCAATGATAATAATTTCTTCATTCCAAAATTCTGACTTAATTTTTTTATAACATAAATAGTTATAAGGAATATGCCATAACTTCATCGAATTACTCCACCGCACATCAGGTAATTGTTTGATTTTTAAAATTATATCTTGATTATAGTTTGTTTTTATACCAATTCTCCATTCATTTTGGAGAAAAACCTTTGAAATTTGAAGTATTGACATGAGATTTGGGAATAATGTTAGAAAAAATATTTTTTTTTTGTTTTTCTCAATACTTTACATTCGGTTTTATTACGGCTTCGCCATTGTTAGTAACAGTGGCTGTTGCTAACAACGGGAAATTCAGTAATAGGAGCAATGGTTTGAGGCTTGTTACATTGCTTTCTGAATCTGCTCTTTGTCAATCTCTATTTTGGCATAACTACCTAACCCCGGGATAGCTATGCTGAGTTTATATTTGCCTTTCATGGAGAGAACAGCCCCTCTGATTCCTTTAAAATGCCCTGATACAATTTCAACTTCTTCCCCGATTTTGACATTGTTTTTTTCAATTTCCACCTCTCCAAGATAACTGCAAAGCCTTATTATCCTTTCAATTTCTTCTTCTTTCAAAATGGAAACACGGCCTGCATTTGAGATATATTTAACAATTCCATTAATTCCAAATACCATATTTCTGTTCCTTTCCTCGATATTAACAAAAATATAAGAAGAAAAAAGAGGGGTTTCAACCCATTTTTTTCTATCATGCCAGATTCTTTGCTGCTTTTGAAGAGGGAGGTAATTTATTATATTAACTTTAGATAAACCACTACTTACCTTTTTTTCATATTTCGGTTTGGTAACCAACACATACCAATTTTTTTTCTCAACAGCAAGAACAGGGATAGTTTCCTCTAACATCTTCATTTCAATTAGTTGCATTTATTGATCTCAATTTCTGTATTGGATTCAAAAACAAATACAAAAATACAGTTTTTATTAAAAATAAAGTGACTATTATTTTTTTTATAGTGGATCTGCTAATTTATAGACAATTCATAGGTAACAGGGAAATGAGAGTCCAAATTTAGCTGAAAGAGTTTATGAATGTTAGCACCCTTGAGTTACAAGGCTTGTCACAACCCTCCGGGAATAAATTTGCGATTTTGTTGCCAAATGACGGCAAGTTCGCAGAAAAGGATATTAAAGATAAATCGTTCAAATTAACCATACATGAGGTGTCGTCGGATGACGGGGTGGTAATTTGATAGTGGCTTTTATGTAAACCTAATTTAGGACAAGATAAAGAAGAATCTCTGACTTTTTCAATACATTGCCTATT
>JAGVVH010000329.1 GCA_019135895.1 Bacteroidota bacterium
CTTTTATAGGGATCAAATTTTTCGGGCATACGACCTCCATGCTGTCACAATTAAAAATTATGAGAAAATATAACTCATCAGATAAATGAAGTAAATACAAAAAGATTAAATCATGCCGTGATATGGAATGATGATGAGAGTCAATTCCCAGCATAATATTTTATAGGATTACGTATTTTGTGCGCATTAAATATGCTGTGACATAAAAATAAAATGATCACAGAATATTTATGATGGCTTGATCATAAATATTCTGGGCTTCTTTAATGACATCCAAAGTTTTTTTCAGGTCAATCTTTCCATTTTTGCTGGTTCTTCTATAATCGCCTTCGACAATAGCGACAGTTATGGCATTATCCTTTTGGCATATCGGATCAACAAGTTTTAATGAAGATCCTTCTGCCGCCTTAAAAAATCTATCCCTCCATTCACGCTTTAGCTCAACCTGTTTTTCTTTATAAATAATTTTGTAGCATAAATCAGCTTTTTCCAACTGCAAATATAGTGCGCAATCTTTTTCATTATGCCAATGCCACCAAAAAGCCAGAAAACTATTGATCGGACCCGATACAGCATCCCATTCGCCGTCTCCAAGTTTATCCTGAAAATAATCGTAAAAGCCGTGCCACGAATACAAATGCCATTTATTGAGACTGCGCTCCAAGAAACTTTTTGTTAGATTTTCAAGTTCTCTTAAGTGGGTGATAAAATCCTTTAAAATGTCATTTTTAATATGCTCTCCCCGATTGAGTATATCCATGAGTTCTTTTCCTGAAAAAGGCAAAAATCCGCTTTCCTTCAATCTTTTATGATTTGCTTGTGCACCCGTCTGTAGATAAATGGGCAGCATCTTTTGTACATCATAGCCGTCTTCTTTCAGTAATTGAAGGTATTGCGCCAATTGCGCAGGGCTTTCTCGGTTATAGATTTTGTCCTGTACCGGAATAATAATACAACCGTTTATTATCAGGATAATATCAATATGAAGATACCCCATTATGGTTTCAATTTTTTCGATTCGGGCGGGAAGTTTTCGGCTATGTTTATCAAAAAACGCTTTTATCAACTTGTGTGAAAGATCATGAAGATCTTCATTAATAGCCAAATATTCAGGATTTCCCCAGTTCAAAAGCCAGCAGATGAAAGCATCCTGTGATAATTCGGGATAAGCATAATTGAATATATTGGGTTTATTCATATTGTCCTCCTTTCAACTTTTGCTTTGATTTCCATTTTTGAACAGCGACGGCAACCTTCTATCCATTTCTGTTTTCATTTTCGTGATTGTTTTAATTATGGCAGGTATGGATGCGGCATCCTTCATGTCAAATTGGTAAACATATTTCTTTTTGGGTAGCGGTAAATCACTGATGCTATCTACTATAAAACATGGAACATCGTCACCATTGATATCTGCATATTATACATACTCTTCCCACAGATCATAACCAACGGCGCACCTGTCCACAATCATAACAAAAGCAGGACAGGCATGAATATCCGGGTCGCCGTTATCACCATAAAAAATAGTGCAATCTGTTTCTATAGCACACTTTTCTATGGCCGCTTTAAGATCAGCGTGGTCAAATTGGCAGAATATATTCCGCCGCCAGGTTATGCAGGATCTTGTTGGACCAACAGGGTGATCATTTTCTTTTTCCTCTATTTTATTTGCAGCTGAAACAAGTTTTGCTGAAGGTAAAATAATACCGACACTTAAGGCGCTCATAGCCGATTTCAAAAATATTCTTCTGCTTTCCATAACCAAATCTCCTGATAATTTCAAAAATAAAAATACGACATCGACTTTGTTTTGAGTGGTAATGTACAATGCCGACATTCCATATTGCGGAACGATTAATAATATTTAAGATACGTTAGCTGAATTAACGCCGATAGATTTTATAAATATTAAGAAAGAATTTTTATCCCGTTATTTTTCTGATATCCACGTAATTAAAATATGGTTGGTATATTTGACAGGATCATTTATTTAGAATATTTTTTAACGGCTTTAACTATTGGCAAGTATATATCTTTTTCCTCTGATTTATTCCATGCAGAAAAATGGAATGTATCAAGCAATAAAATATTTTTTTTAGCCTGCGTATTCAATTGAAATGCATAAACTTGATTCAAACGAAGCAACTCTTTTGGATTTCCAAACGCAGACATCTTATCTATTGTACCCAAATTCATTGTTATAACAATGTCCGGTTCTAATATGTCGATTTCCTTTAAAATGAAATTTTCACTTTTATTGTATGAAGCCACAAACGATGAATCAATCAGATCCCTATCAGAATTTGTATTTTTAGATTCGTTACTAAATTTTGAGATATTCATAAATGCAAAACTCACACCAGCACGTGTAGCAAAACTTTCCGCAATCTCATCTGCATATGGAATCTTCTGAAATTCGACAAATGCATTGTTCAATCCGTAAGCTACATACATCATACGCCTATGAAATGGATATTGGTTAATATATTTATTGCCAATATACTTCCTTTTATATGCATTAAACATCCAGGAAATATAGTTTTCACCAGTTGCCCAATAACTTTCTCTGCCTATAAAAAGAATTTTTTGTTTTTGACTAAAATAGTATGGATAAAAGCCATCGAACACCATATCGTCCGCTGAGTAATTTTTAATAAATTTCTTATCCTTAAAATATTTATGCCACTGTTTAAAAAGTGTTTTAATTTGACAAAGTTTCTCCTTCTCTGATTCTGGATAATGCAAGTTTGTTGGAATGAATTCCATTGCTAGCTCCTTTTCTTATTTAAATCATCTCAAGTATTTGTTACGGACAAAATAAATATCAAATGACTTTAAAGCATTCCTGTTGCAACGCTAATAATAATCGCGATGGGAATGGAACCTTCTATCTCCAAGAATCTCTCTCTTCGAGAATATACCATGACGTATGTTCCATCAATTTCATACATTCTTTGACGCTTGTCATATTGAATTATGTATTTACCATCCCATTCATAGATTGTTTTTCTGATACCATATGCTACATAATATTGCCCATTAAATTCATATAATTTTTGACGTGTGCCATATCCTATAATGTATTTTCCGTCCCATTCAATTAGTCTTTGTTTATCTCTATATGACATCAGATACTTGCCATCCCATGCATAGAGTTTTTGTTTATCTTGATATTTCTTTATAAAAGCGTCCATTATTAGCACCTTTTTTAATAGTTTAGAATCTTTGGAAAGCAATTGTAACTTTGTAACATAGTTTTCTTTATTAGAGAATAACACTATTAGCGTTTAAAATAAATACTTTATTCATATTAGTATTTAATTTAATCTTAGAAATTGTTTATTATTTACAAATCGTGCCGTGATCTGGAACGATGATGTGAAATCATTTGCTCATCTGAAATGGCTTATTAACCAGGTTATTTCAGAAAAATCAATTGCAGAAAGGGCTTATGAATGTAACTGAATTGATCAGAGTGGTAGAAAAATCAAATGTCATATTTGAGAAACTAAAGACGAAATATTCTAAGCTGGATGGTCATCTGGTATTTTCTTCTCCCGATGGACAATGTGAAATAACAACAAATTTAGCTGATGCATTAAATTTGTTTCCGCAAATGATTATAGATAGCAGACAAAAACAAAAATGCCTTAACATTTTACAAAAAATTGCTGAAATCGTAGCGGAAAACAAAAAGAATATCGGGAATCCCAAATCTTTTGAAAAATATAAAAATCAATTATCAGAAATGATAAACGATCTGGAAATAAAAGAAGATAAATTTGTGGAAATCCGCTTCAAAAGTACTGATTTAGATTTAATTTATGAACTTCAAAAAGATGGATTGATTTCTCAAAAGTATACGCCGCAAACAAAAGCATCAATAAGGATAGTCCTGGGGACTTTGGGAGAGTTATTATAATTGTTATAGCATTTGATTGAAGCGACTAAATGAGGTGTAATATGGATACGGCAAACGGAGGGTTCACAGCATGTTCTATTGGATTTGGCAATAAAGGGCAAAGAATTGGAAAGAAGCTCGATAGCGAATTTAAGGCCCTAATACGATACTACCAGGAGCATCAGAATGACGAACAATTCACGGAGTCAGAAGAAATACCCAAGTTAACCGTCTTATCCCTCAATAATAATCCGACTGAGGCGATAAAAATATTACCGCAGCAGGATGTAATATTCTTATTTGGTTCCCAGGATGATAAATTGTTTTGGAAAATCAGGGATGCGATCATAAGCCTAAAAAAAACTGACGTACTTTTTTCTTTAGTCTTATACTCACCAGAATCCTTTAAAGGTCATATTTATGAAGACCAGGAGGAATTGCTAATATATTTGGATCATGGATCAGAAAAGCAAATAGTTACATTCGTCAAAGATATGTGTCGCCATTTGATGTTTCCTCGCCTTATTTCAATAGTATGTTGCGCCTGGGAGATTGTACCTAATAAAAATGTAAAAATATTTACGTATGAAAGCCACAGTGACGATATTGAATCGTTCAAGCATTTTCTTGCGGATCATGGTGATGTCATAAAAAGTACTACAGGTTTATTTTTTCTTATGTCATCAAATCTCGTTTCGTTTTCAGTGTATGAAATAAACGAAATTTTTTCTGCAATCAAAAATGCTGTCAACGAGGATTGTAACTGGGGTGGATATGATTCATTATATGGAGATGAAGGAACAGACTATGCCATCAAAGTTACTATTATATGCGGAGAGGGAAAAGTCGTAAAAGGGAGTGTCGATTAATGATTGGAATCGAATGTGATCTTGATGGCCGCATGATCAAACCATTGCCGACAAGAGGGAAGAAGCCACATCTGAAACATACGGTTGTTGTCGCCTCGGATGGAAATTATGACAATCGAAGCAGGCTCACACTCATGAGCGAAGTGATACGGAACGTTGCTGAAATTGTGGATGTACTCGTCTTCCCTGCGGGCTACTACACGACGAAAGGCCGACCGTCAACCCGTCTCGAATCGTTGGCTGAACAGACGCGAGTAATGATCACAGCGGCAAAACACGAGATCATCGTTTGTTTCGGTATAGACGGAAGGGCGACCAAGGATCAAGTAAAAGATCAGATAGCAGTTGCTATTGGGACTAACGGGGTCATTGCAGCAGCCAGAAAGTTTCAGCCCACAGAAGATGAAGATGGTTTCATTGATCTCGCTCCTGGCCCGTTTATTGGCGAGTGTCAGTACCCGAGGACTTTTGAGATAGTTGGAAGACGAGTATTTCTTGCCGTATGCTACGACAGCTATGGAATCAGGCAAAGGTCATTGGAAAATCCAGATATAGCCATAGTCCTCAACCTCGTGCACAAGTTCAATTCAAGGCCAGAACCATGCTCCAGCACCCAATACTTCGCAATGTATGGGTTTGCTGGTGCTTCCAGGGAATGGGGTTGCCCGACAGTTGGCGCGGCAGTTTTCTTTAACAGACCCATCCCGCCGAGATGGCCTACGGGGATAATCTGGAATAAAGGTGTAAAGAAAATCAAATACTGGAAGTATTCAGACAATCCCTTGAAACCCTCGCAAAAATTCGAGATTGAAAACGCAACAGAGAAAGCTCTCGTAAAAGTTTACCACCTGTGAACTGGATTTCATTGTTCTTTGCTTGATAACTTTTATCAATTATGCAAGATTACGAAGCAGTGAATCTATAAAATTGGTGAAGGCCGACAAAAATGTTAAAAGAGTACCAGACGGACAATAAATCCGTCCCCTTTTTTGTGCTTTAGAATCTAAACGGAGCGAAAGGAGAACTCTAAATGCAGATACTTGTGCAAGTAATTTGTACCAAAGGTAATTCCATGCGTGAAAAAATTGCCAACCATAAACAGCTTGAGAAGTCGTATCTAACGGTTTCCGAAGCAAAGCGGCAAGGCCGCAGTCATGGCTGGGGCAAGCTACACAGCACATTGCCGGATCGCGACGGTGCCATCAATGTAGAGTGGGACGCTGATACAAATATACTCAATTGTAGGGTTGTCACCAGGGGAAGCGGGCAGCCGAATCTTATCATAGGAGATTTTGTAGGCTTCCTGCTGCTTAACTTCAAGAAGCGTATTGAGGCGATCAATATTATTCCACGTTGAAGCAACCATAATTCTCTTCTTCTTAATCGACATTACAAAACAGCCTTGACAATCAGAACATTTGTCAATTCTTGCGAAAGTCCTGATAATCATGAGTCGTTGAAAAATTGAAAAAATGTCCTTAGGGAATTCGAAAACTCTGGTTTTTGCTAGGTCGATAACAATGGAGGCAAAATGGAAATCAAGTCAACTTTAACACTAAAGAACTTTACGCAGGATGATATCTTTCCAATTGAAGGTAAGGTAAACTCTATGCAGATAGTTTCAGCATATACTGATCCTGATTTGATCATTAAGACGCTTCGTTATATTTTGAAAAATGGTAATCAAATTGATACGCCGCATTTTTCAATTTATCTGGACTATTACTCTAGTAGAATTACAACGTCTGATCAAATTAGAGAACAAATGCTTGAAGTCTCTGAATTAATCAGAAAGAAATGTGATGAAGAAAGTGGTGTATATCTTGTGAAAGGTGGCGCTCTATTTCATTCAAAATTCATTATAAGCAAATCTAGAAATTCAATGCGATTGCTACTTGGATCAATAAACTTTACAAGCAAAGGATTTAACAATAATGAAGAAATCGCCATTGTTGGTGATTGCGATTATAATGGTCAATCATACATAAACAAATTGATTGATCAGCTAAAAGCATATCTGGATAAATTAGATTGTACACAACTGAAAAAGTCATTAAAAATCAACAAACCATTAAATCTCAGGCAAGTTCTTTTGTCGGGTTCAATGTATTATGAATTAAAGGAAGCAGATCCCTTAAGATTCAAACTTTGTCTTCCGGAAGAAATACGCGAAGTTGAAGTAAATCTAGATCCCATGCTTGATGCCAACCTAACTGATTCAATTTCTCTTGTTACGCTTATAACATCTCCTGTTGGACATGGCGGTCTGGGACTGAATGTCGATACTGATCAAAAAAGGAATCAAAAATCACATTGGAAAAGATGGTGTGCAGAGACCTGTTATGGGTATTGGAACCCCGTTGAATTTAGGGATAATCTGGAGAATGTTCTGCAGAAACGCAAAAATGAAAGGAAGCCGTACTATAATAATTTGTTCAAAATAATTAGGACAAAGGATACTGAACTTCAAAATTCGTTTATGAAATTTAGAGGCAGAATTGCAGAAAAAGTTCCATTATGGAAGTATGCAGACCGCAGTGCCGCATTAATTTCGTGGAAAAAATGGTACAAAAATATGCTATGCAAATTAGATAATGAAAGCTTTACGGATAGACTTATAACAGGTATTGAAAATGCACCGACTCCAGATGTTTGGAGTGACCCTACAACTGCACAAGAGCTTGAGGACTCGTTTTGCGAATCAATACTCTATCAATGGAATAAGGAAAACAAGAATACAAGCAGCAATACTATAGCACAAATTATTGGGAGCAATTTAGAAATTGAGGACATACCAGATGATGGGCATGAGCTCAAAATGCTTATTGAAAGATGGCTAAAAGATAACAAACAAAAAAGCATATTCGAAGATTAAAAGAAAGAATGGAAGAAGGGGTCATGCCTGTCATAGATTATTAGCATAGGTTAACGGCAGACAATACTACATTTATTGCTAATCCACATGGCGAATGAATGGAAAGTTATGCGGCTGATTCCGCCACTTGCACAGCTACCTCGACGTGGTGGTCGTTACATATGATCTCATCATTATCGCAACTATGAATGCCCTTCTTTCCAAAACTCCACATATATGAAAATCAACTGAATAAAATTATCAATATTTCGTGCCGTAATGTGGAACGATCCGGCGTTATGATTGATTCAAAAGCAAACGGTTTTGAAACAATCATAAGGAGCCAATAATGAGGAGAAGGTCACGTCGGAGACACCACCACAGCATGTTTAATGGGTTTGTATTTGCCAACACAACGGATAAAAATGGAATGTTTGCCATCAGGCAATGCATTACATACATGCTCAGGCTCATGCCTTGTCTTCCCGATCTGGATCAGGAAACACTGGAATTTATACAATGGCTTATTCCTGAAGAAAACAGGACTGTAATTCAATTTGTTCCTGGCGCGTTGAGCAAAAATGAGCAAGCGGAATTGAGTGATGAAATAAGCCAGTTCATGGAAGTCCCCGCAAAATATCCCCAAGAGCTTGTCGAACTTACCGATAATCTCTCCAAGGGCAGTATTCAGCGCATTGTTGATCAAATAATATTGCTTCTGGAGAGAAAACAGAAAAGGCTTCAATATCAAGGCAGATCTGATATTGAAAGGCGCATGGCATCACTAAAAAAGATGTTTAATCTGACGGAGTGCGAAGAAAAGCTTTGCTGGCTTTTTTTCATCTGCGCCAAGTGGCGTCAAGCTAAGGACTACTTTATAGATCACATAGAAATCAACGACTTTTACCGCCGATCATACCTGCTGGCGGCTCTGGCTATGAACCACAAAGAATTCAACACTATTGTTAATGGCACCCTTAACAAGATTGCCGCTCTGGATAATGATGCGACCGCGTTAGACTTTTCAACTGAGTTTATGAGTTGTCTTGAAGCACCGTCATCGGAAATACTGACGAAAGAATTTTTTGACTGTATTCCAAAGAAAACGATCCCTCTGGAATATCACCATATACAAAAAGAAGAGACCGCACAGGTTCTACGACTTTTGCGGGAAAAGCCCAAAAGTTCCACGCATATCTTGCTCTATGGAAGTCCCGGGACGGGAAAGACAACCTATGCTTATGGGCTTGCCCATCGTTTAAATATACCCGCTTACCAAATTGTCCGGAAAGAAAACAATAAAGCAGAAGATCGTCGCAGTGCTATTGTGGCCTGCCTGAATATGACCAATCGGGGTGATGGCTCTCTGATTATTGTCGATGAAGCGGATAATGTTTTGAACACCTGTAATTCCTGGTTCACCCGTGGAGAAACCCAGGACAAGGGCTGGCTGAATCAGATACTGGAGGAATCGGGAGCAAGGATGATCTGGATCACTAATGACATAGACGATATTGAGAAATCCGTACTCAGACGCTTCTCTTACAGCCTGCATTTTGAAGTTCTGAACCGTCAGCAACGTCTGAATTTATGGCAGTGCATACTGGAAAGGAACAAAGCAGTGCGCTTTTTTACTCCCCCTGATCTGAAAAAACTCGTTGAACAATATCAGGTCAGCGCCGGAGTCATTGATCTTGCCGTAAAGAAGGCGCGAGAGATGAATTTGAGATCAAAAAAGGAGTTTCAGGAATCCGTTATCCTGGCTTTGGATGCCCATGAACGATTGCTCGCCGGTGGAGAAAAGAAAATGCGCAAGGACAGCATTGAAAAGAACTATTCGCTGGAGGGATTGAACATAAAAGGAAACATCGGCTTATTGATGCAGGATTTGGAATCCTTTGACGAATTTCTGAGGAGAGCCAAACAGTCTGAGAATAGAAACATGAATCTGCTGTTTTACGGCTCGCCGGGTACGGGGAAGAGTGAATTGGCTCGCTATATCGGTCATCGCCTGCAACGGGAAATTGTCTGTAAACGGGCGAGTGACGTAATTGATTGTTATGTTGGCGAGACGGAAAAGAAAATTAAAAAAACCTTTGCTGAAGCGGAAAGGAAACAGGCAATACTGGTATTTGACGAGGCGGATACTTTTTTGTTCAGCAGGGATATGGCGCAACGCTCGTGGGAGATCAGCCAAACCAACGAATTTCTGACCCAAATGGAGCGGTATCAAGGGATTCTTATCTGCACCACGAACCGGATGAGCGGACTGGACAGCGCCTCGATTCGGAGGTTTAATCACAAGATTGGCTTTAATTGTCTGAAACCGGAAGGGAATGTAATTTTCTACAAGAAACTCCTTGCCCCTCTTACAACAATATCATTAAATCCGGACTATGAAAAAGGTTTGCATGGCATTGGTGAGTTGACACCAGGAGATTTTCGGGTCGTCAGAGACAGATATGCCATTATGCCACAGGATCGGATAACACCAGCAGCGATGATTGAGGCACTGCGCGAAGAATCGCACGTGAAGAAGATGCACCGTGGAGAAAAACCGATTGGATTTTTGAGTACCGTTTTTTAGAGATGCTGTGGTCGATTCCACAGATGAAATACCCGAAAATGCAACGGTTATCTTTTGCATTGACATTATTAACCAATAAAAGGAGAAAATAGAGCCATGAACATCAGAATTTCCAAATCAAAATATCTCAACGGTTTGCAGTGCAAAAAACTGCTTTGGTATGTGTATAATGACCCGGATGCTATCCCGAAACCCGACGAGGCGACCCAGGCATTATTTGACCAAGGTCATCTGGTGGGAGGTTATGCCAAGAAATTATTTCCCACGGGAGTGGAAGTTGATCATACAGGAACATTT
>JAGVVH010000578.1 GCA_019135895.1 Bacteroidota bacterium
AATAACATTTTTAACCATATGATTGATAGAAAATTATTAAAAGTTATCAACTTTATTCTGTTGATTATAAGGAATTTAAATATTTTCTATTTTGAGACAACCTCTACAAACAATACCAATTTTTTATGTCCAAATCGCGACGGCGAAGCGAAGCGAGCCGGAACGCCCAAATGGATAAGAAAAGTAACATTGAACGTATCTTTTTTTAGTAAGTAGATCATAATAAAAAAAGCAAAGAGTGTAAAAAATGATGTATTTTTGCAGCATTAAAAAAGGAGTATGAAAAAAATCAGCATGATAGCAGCCATAGGGAACAACTTTGAGTTGGGATATCAAAACAAACTTCTTTGTCATTTACCTGTGGATTTAAAGAGATTTAAAGAAATAACTTCCGGACATACAGTAATGATGGGAGACCGAACCTGGGAGTCTTTGCCGAAAAAGCCCCTGCCGAACAGAAGAAACATTGTGATTACTCTTGACAGGAATGCAAATTACCCAAATTGCGAAATTGCCTTTTCGGTGGAAGAAGCTATCAACCTGATACACGATGAAGAGGAAGCCTTTATTATTGGGGGTGCAACAATTTATAATCTATTTATTGACAAAATTCAACGACTTTATCTTACCCGAATACTTGCCGATTTCAGAGCAGATGTATTTTTTCCCAAAGTTGATTTTTCCAAATGGGATTTAAAAGAAGATATTTTTGTTCCCAAAGATGACAATAATCTCTATGATTTACGGTTTCAATATTATCAATTAAAAACTATAGACGAATGAAGAAAAATTTGTTTATCATATTTTTTTTAGGAATAATTTCTGCAAGTTTTGCTCAGAAGGATAATACTTTACCCGTTCCGGCTCTTCCCATAGATGAAGATTCAAAACTGGTAACTTATAAAGAAGTAGTTCAACAAAAAGGGACCCCACAAGAACTCTATGGTCGGGCAATGGAGTGGATTAAAGTATTTTATAAAAACACCGGTGAAGTGATAAAAGACAGCAATCGTGTAGCGGGTGTTATTAATATGAGATCAAGTATCAGAATCTACTTCAAACAAAAGGACGGGACCTTACATTTTAAAAACATAGTATATTATAATTTTAAGCTTGAATGCCGTCAGGACCGTTATCGATATACCATTACCGATTTTAATGAAAAGGCAGTTGCTGCTGCTCCCATAGAAATATGGTTTGACACTGAAAATCCCACGTGGGATGCTTCTCAATATGATTTTCTGACACAAATTGATGAACAAATCATTAAACTTATTGAATCTTTAGAAGAAGGGATGTCTCCTAAACCGATCAAAAATGATGACTGGTAAAAATATATCTATTTTTTGGATAGCAATAGCCTTATTATTAGTCACTTGCAAACCACCTGAAACCTCAGGGAAAATATCGTTAAAATTTGCTTTTCAAGTTGATGATACTACGTTTGTACCTGATCAGATGATATATAGCAATGCTTCCGGGAACCAATATGAAGTAAATGAGGTTAAATTCTTTATTTCAGATCTAAAACTGTATGATTCGGAAGGAAATAAAATATCAGTTTACGATGACAATTCAATTCATTATGTTGATTATGATATAGCATCCACTCTGACATGGGATATTGCTGATGACATTCCCACAGGGAATTATAATTCTGTAAGTTTTACATTTGGCTTATCGGAAGCAAAGAATATTTCAAACTATTTTACTAATCCACCTGAAAGTAATATGAGTTGGCCTTCTTATCTTGGAGGGGGGTACCACTATATGCAGATTAATGGAAAATGGTTAAAAGATGGAATATCAACACCGTTTAATTTTCATTCCGGTATTGGACAGTTATATGATGGAGATTCCATCACTGCCTTTGTTCAGAACTATTTTACCGTACATTTGCCCGTTTCAACTTTTACAATAAAGGAAGATGCTTCGACTATAATTCAATTTGTCATGAATATAAATAGCTGGTTTACAACGCCTCATGATTATGATTTTAATTACTGGGGAGGTGCGATCATGCAAAATCAAGCGGCTCAGGAAGTAATCAAAGAAAATGGAGTTGATGTTTTCTCCTTAACTTTTCCACAATCTAAATAAAGGTATCTTCAAAACAAGAAATTGAGTAATTAGTTTTTCAAAAAAGAATGTTGAGGAAAAATCTTTTTTGTTACTTGGTAGTTATCATTCATTATTAACAAAGCTGCCTTTTCAACTTCAAAAAAATTTTTTTTACTATTTGAGTAATCAGAAATTTTAAATTGCCATGTGAAAATATTATTAGGAGGAATTGAAATAGTAAGGGCATCTACAAATTTTTCTTTTTTAGGAATTCCATTATCTGTTTTTAACCACTCAATTTTGCTATTGATAAATTCTTGACGATACTGAACAGCAGTTTGAGCATTTCCATTAATAAAAACCAATGTTACAACAGCACTTGCAGAGGAAACTGAATCTTTGGTAATGATTCTGTTATATTGAAAAGAAAAATTTCCAAAAGCATCATTGATAATCTCTCCTTCCGAAAAACTTGAGTCAGCAAGATTGTGTTGAGACCTTGACAATAAACAAATAGACAAGAGAAAAAATAAGAGAAAAAATCTTTTCATAAAAAGGGATTAAAATTTATTTATCCAGTCTGCAACTTCAACAGCTGAAATATTTTTCATGCATTTAAAATGCTTTCTGGGGCATTTTTTAAAACCCAATTTACTGCATGGGCGACATTTTAAATGACATACCTCAAAAATTCTGAATAAATCACGATTTTGGGGCATATAGGGATACATCCCAAATTCAGGGATCGTATTTCCCCAGATAGAAGCAATGGGTTTTCGAAATGCGGCGGCGATATGCATCAGCCCGGTATCTCCGGTAAGTACACAATCGCTTTTTCGCAAGATGGAGGCAGATTGATTAAGGGAATATTTACCGCATCCGTTAAATGCCCTGTCTCCCAACTCTGAAACAACTTTTTCCGCTTTATTTATTACATCTTTTCCCCCTAGTAACATCATTGGTTTGTGAAGAATATGTCCAATTTCAATCAGCTTATAAGATGGAATCTGTTTGGTTTTGTGAATACTTCCCATTGATACGGCAATAAAACCGGCTTCAAATACAGCCGGCAAATCTAGAGCATCAAACTCTTCCTCTTCAGGAATAAAATAATCCAACCCATCACCATCATTTTTTACATTCAAAGGAGAAACCACATCGAAATATCTATCAACAATATGCTTAATAGGCAAGAAATTAATTTTGAAATTCACTGCAATCCATTTCAAGAAATTTAATTTATTAATTTTATTAAAGGGAGTCCTCAATTTATGATCAATCCTATTCGATCGTCGGTTATTTTGTAAATCGACAATAAAATTAAATTTTTCATTTTTCAACTCTTTAATAGTATGTCTTAAATTCCCTTTAAAGATGTGTAATTTTGAAATATTGGGATTATCTCTCAAAATACTTTCATAACCTTTCTTTACTAAAAAATGAATTTCTACATCAGTAATTTGATTTTTAATAGCTCGGACAACAGGAGTAGTCAAGACTATATCACCGATTGAACTAAAGCGAATAATTAATATTTTTTTTCGCGACGGGGGTTGGTTATCATCCATTTTACAAATAATTTTTACCAGTTTTTATCTTCAATATTATAATTTACTCTACCCAAAATGGTCTTTACGGGATTGGAATAAATTTGTAATAAATAACTCATCATTTTTTCTTTTGGAACATCTTGGACAATTGATTTTGTCCCCAAGTATCTGAGAAACAATTTTTTTTGTTCCTGAGAGTAATAGTCACTGAATTCATTGCTATTCTCAAATTGATCGAATGCAATATAGTTATTGGGGAAAAGTTTGTAATTTGAATATATTTGAGAGTCTATCAACTTGCAAACTTCACCGATTTTTTCTTTCGTTGACAAATTAGAAGGAATAGAGTCGAGTTCATTGATAATAGGCTTGCCTATTACAAAATTTATATATCCTTTATGTCCGAAAAGACCTTTTTTGATACTGTTAAAATCTTCTCCGGGTTTTTTCTTATAACATTCGATTTCCGAGAGGGCAAGTTCTCTTGCTTTCAGTTGATCACAAACCTCATATTCATAAGAAATTGTAACCGGAACAATAGCCAGTTCCTTAAGTGCTTTAAGCGGATCTTTAGTATTTGTCATGGCTAGCATTTTTAGCAATCCGGGTTGAGTTTGGTCAATTCCGTCTTTAGTTCTACCATTTCGTTGAGCAATCCATACAGATTCTTTTTCCTCAATAATGCTGTAATGTATATACTCAGAAAGAAGATGATAGTTTGCCAATCTTTCTCTCAGGGTGAGAGATCTTTTAACAGTCACCATCTTGTTAACTTTCCCAAGTTCCCTTAAAAGTGGTGTTGATAACAAATTATCACCAATAGCAATTTTTGTTGTTGGGTAATTATTTGTCATGAAGAAATATTGTAAAACTCCGGTATCAAAAACAATATCTCTGTGATTTGCAATAAAAAGATAATTATTTCCTTTTTTAATATTATCCAACCCTGAATAAGTAATTCCGTCAGAAGCCTTATCAAGAAAATAATCAATAAAAGGTTTTGCAATTTCTAATTGAAATTGGTAAACAGTTTTAAAATGTTCCGACTTAGCTATCAAATCTTCAATATTAAGGTAGGGTTCAAAGAATTTGAGTGCAGCCAGAAACTTCCTATTGGAAAGAAGTCTTCTAATTGCAATTATTGCTTCATCCTGATTATAATGCCGAATAGAATGATATGGGTCAATCATTATCGTAATTAAATTTCATTTTGCAAAAATACAATTTATTTTCATCCTCTAATTTGTTTTAACATTTCTCGAAATCTTTCAGCTAAATTAACCCAGTTCAATGAGAAACTCTTTTTTTTATATTTGCAAACTCAAATAATGCCCTTAAGTATGAAAAAAGAATTATCTGAAAATATTAAAAAAGCTATAGAAATACTAACAAGAAATACCGACAGTAAACTTCTTACTCATTTAAATTCCTGTGTCCATTGCGGACTATGTGAAACCAGTTGTTTATTCTGGCTAAAATACAAGGATCCTAAATATATTCCAGGAATGAAGGTTGAAATGGTAGCTTCAATTTATAGAAAATATTGTACTTTAACAGGTCGAATTGCTCCAAAGTTAGTTAATGCTCGGGAAATTTCTGATGAGCTGATCCCTGAAATGGTCGATATTCTTTATGGTTCATGCACCATGTGTGGCAGGTGTGTTAAACATTGCTCTATCGGGGTTGATATTCCCTTTGTGGTTCGTACCGGAAGGCGAATGTTGGCAGCTATGGGTTATGTGCCGGCCACTCTTCAGGCAACTGTTGATGCAGCTTTAAATAGTGGAAATAATATGGCCATTTCGGAAGCGGAATTCATAGATACTATTCAATGGATGGAAGAGGAATTTCAGGATGAAATGAACGGTGATGAAAAAGCAAGGATCCCTTTGAATGAAACTGACAAAGAATTCTTTTATACTTTAAATCCACGGGAACCCAAGTTTTTTCCGTTATCCATTGCAGCAGCGGCCAAAATATTTTACGCTGCCAAATCCGAATGGACTCTTTCTTCTAAACATTATGATGTAACAAACTATGGCTATTTTTCCGGAAGTGATGTCGAGGCAAAAAAAATTGCAGAAAACATTTATAATGAAGTTGCCTCACTTAATGCTAAAACACTGGTACTCGGTGAATGCGGCCATGGTTCCCGTGCTTTGCGTTGGGAAGCTCCTAATTTTTTGAAAACAAGTCCTGATTTTGAGATTATTACCTTTGTTGAACTTATTGAAACTTTTATTAAATCAAATAAAATTTCTTTAGATAAAAATAAAAATTCGAAAAAATATACAATTCATGATCCATGTAATATTACTCGCAACGGGGGACTTTATAATTCGCTAAGATTTGTTGTAAAAAATGCAGTTCCTGATCTTATAGAAATGAATCCTTTTGGAAATGAAAACTTCTGTTGCGGTGGCGGTGGCGGAATGTTGGCAATGAGCGAATATAATGAACGAAGAATCGATATAGGCAAAATTAAAGCTGAGCAAATTAAAGCCACCGGAGCTGATGTTGTCATTACTCCATGTCACAACTGTGTTGACCAGCTTATGCAATTAAATCATACCTATAATTTAGGAGTTGAAATTAAGTCGGTTGCTGAAATTGTTGCAGACGCTTTAGTTCTTGATTATCAACACGTTGGCTTTTAAAATAATGATAATTAATAAATTGAAAAAAAAATTTTTCATACTTTAAACAATCTAATTAAAAAAAGTCTATATTTGCGTATTAATTTTATTATTCACAAAAATCAATTAATTATGAAAAAACTATTTACATTTTTAGCAACTTTGTTTGCTGTTGTTGCATTAAATGCACAAAATGCAACCATTATTATGGAAGCTCATGATGTTTGGGGGGATGGGACTGGATATCAAATTTTACTTGATGCTGATGCTACAGAATATGCTAATCTGCCCACTCAAGTACCCTGTGGTTCAAGTTATGCTGCTTGGGAATATTTAATTCCAACTAATGCAACTGCTGCTGATGACAATGTGGTTGTTGATGGTTCTGTTTCAATTCAAATTCCCGCCGGAACTTATGATTATGTTATATTAAATCCGGGATGCGTTGGATACGGTGTTGTTTATATTGCCAGCGAACAATGTGATCCTTCTAAAGCTGATGATTATGCTTTTCAAGCAGGAATGACTTATCATTTTGTTGCCACTATTCTCGGTCAAAATGACTGTATTACTCTTACTACTTCTCCAACAAGCATTACAGAAACCACAACTGATAAAGTTAGCATTTATCCTAATCCTGCAAACAACGTATTACATGTTACAGCTAATGGATATAACAAAATGGAAATCATTAACTTCTTAGGTCAAGTTGTTATGAGTGAAAACGTTTCTAACGCTAATTTTGAAGTAAATGTTTCTAATCTCAATTCAGGAGTATATTTCGTTCGTCTCCAAGGAGAAAACGGTACTATCACGAATAAATTCGTTAAGAAATAAACTGAACATTTCTTATGCAAAAGAGGCTGCCCAATGGACAGCCTCTTTTTTATTTTCATTATTAATAATTTATTCAATTTGATTGAAATAAATTATTCGGCTAACACCAATACTTTATTCTTCAACACTTCAACTACTCCGCTGTTAATTTCAAAGTACTCAATATTTCCTTGATTTTCAACTTTAATTTTTCCTTTCTTGAGGGCTGCAATAAGGGGGGCATGCAGATTTAAAATTTCAAAAAGTCCGTCAATGCCGGGCAGTTGAATTAATGAAACCTCCCCCGTGAATATTTCCTGATTTGGAGTGATAATTTCTAATTTCATTCTAATTGCTTATTTTTGTGAAGCTGCTAACTCTTTTTTCCCTTTTTCAATGGCCTCTTCAATGGTGCCAACCAAGTTAAATGCAGTTTCTGGAAGATCATCAAGTTCACCATCCATAATCATATTGAATCCTTTAATAGTATCTTCGATATTAACAAATTTACCTGGAATTCCCGTAAATTGTTCAGCTACAAAAAATGGCTGTGAAAGAAAACGTTGAACTCGTCGCGCTCTATGTACAGTTTTTCTGTCTTCTTCCGAAAGCTCTTCCATTCCCAAAATAGCAATGATATCTTGTAATTCTTTGTAACGCTGAAGAGTAAGTTTAACTCGCTGAGCAGTATTGTAATGTTCATCTCCTACAATTTCCGGAGATAGAATACGCGAAGTTGAATCCAGAGGATCTACAGCAGGATAAATTCCCAATTCTGAAATTTTTCTGCTCAAAACGGTAGTTGCATCAAGATGTGAAAATGTTGTAGCAGGAGCGGGGTCAGTTAAATCGTCAGCTGGCACATATATTGCTTGCACTGAGGTGATTGAGCCCCTTTTTGTAGAAGTGATTCGCTCTTGCAGAACACCCATTTCAGTGGCCAAGGTTGGCTGATATCCAACAGCAGATGGCATACGTCCCAATAAAGCAGAAACTTCTGAGCCGGCTTGTGTAAAACGGAAAATGTTATCAACGAAGAAAATTATGTCCCTTCCCCCTGACTCTTCATCCCCGTCGCGGTAATATTCAGCAACAGTCAATCCTGAAAGTGCCACACGGGCACGCGCTCCAGGAGGTTCGTTCATCTGTCCGAATACTAAAGTAGCCTGTGATTTGGCAAGTTCTTCTTTATCAACTTTTGAAAGATCCCATCCCCCTTTTTCCATACTTTCAATAAATTCTTTGCCATAACGAATAACTCCTGATTCAATCATGTCACGCAAAAGATCATTTCCTTCTCTGGTGCGTTCTCCTACACCTGCAAAAACAGACATTCCGGAATATTTTTTGGCGATATTGTTTATCATTTCCATAATGATAACAGTTTTGCCAACTCCTGCACCTCCAAACAAACCAATTTTTCCACCTTTGGAATAGGGTTCAATCAAGTCAATTACCTTGATCCCTGTATAAAGAACTTCCTGATGAGTGGAGAGATTTTCAAATGGAGGAGGATCACGATGAATATCTTTCCTTATTTCGGAATGAATTTCACCAATTCCATCAATACTATCTCCAATAACATTAAGCAATCTGCCGTTAATATTTCCTGTCGGCATCGAAATCATCCGACCAGTAGCCCGGACTCTCATGCCTCGTTGCAATCCGTCGGTTGAATCCATTGCAATGCATCGCATGGTATTTTCTCCAATGTCTTGCTCACATTCAAGAATCAACTTTTCACCATTATTCCTCTGCACTTCTAATGCATCGTAAATGTTAGGGAGCGTAGCGTTCTCTTCAAAATGAACATCTACTACTGCACCAATAATCTGTGATATGTATCCATCTGTTTTTTCTGTCATCATTCTATTTGTTTTATGATAGAGTTATCCCATTTTCGGGCGCCAAAAGTAGTACTTTTTTTCCAATTAATTTGAGTATTTTGAAATTTTGTTTTATAAAAAAGCATTGATTTTAACAAATATTCATCACTAAAGATATTGATTTGGGCATTTCGACTTGATGCGCTTCTCCGTCTTGCTTTCTGCAATAATCGCTAAAGCATTCTAATGTATACTTAAATTTTCTTTTATCTGAAATAAAAAAGTGCTTTCGCAAAGAAAGTTTTTTATGAGATTAATCTTATAAACTGTGCTATAATCTTAGGGAATGGATAATTATCAGCTTCTTTTTTTTTGATTATTAATTGATTATCATCTAAAATCGGAAATTCTTCAACCAGAATTGTAAAAAAACTTGCTACAATTATCTGGTGAGTGAGTTTATGTTTTATTTTCCAATAAGGTTGAAGAGATGCATTCTGTTTTAATAATATTGACTCAAAAGGTTTGTATGATTTTGATTCTGTTTCTATCAAAGGAAATTCATATAAATTTTTCCAAATATCATTTCCTTTCCTCTCTTGTATAATGATTTGGTCATCTTTGAAATATATAAGGTAATTAAAATATCTGATTTTTATTTTAATATTTTTCTTTTTGAAAGGTAAAAATTTGACTTTTTGATTAATATAAGCAAAACAATTTTCTTTAAACGGACAATCCAGACAAGCCGGATTTTGTGCTTTACATTGAATTGCCCCAAAGTCCATAATTGCTTGATTAAAATCCCCTGAAGGAGAATTTCCCATTAACTGAACACATTTGGTAGTTATTAATTTTTTAGTGGCAGGAAGGGTGATGTCATCAAAAATTCCAAAAATTCTACAGATAATACGAAAAACATTTCCATCAACTACAGGATATGGAAGGTCAAAGGCAATTGATGCAATTGCTGCAGCAGTATAGTCTCCAATCCCTTTTAATTTTATTATATCAGCATAATTTTGCGGAAAAAATCCATTATATTGATTATAAATAAGTTGCGCTGAATAATGCAAATTTCGAGCACGTGAATAATAACCCAACCCCTGCCATACTTTGAGTACTTTCTCAAGAGGTGCATTTGCCAGTGATTTAATATCCGGAAAATTTTCAATAAAACGTACATAATATTCCCAACCTTGATTTACTCTCGTTTGCTGGAGAATAATTTCAGAAATCCATATTTTATAAGGGTCTTTTTCTCCCCGCCAAGGCATGGAACGCCCGTTTTTGAAATACCAGGCTAATAAAATCTCTGAAAATTGTGTCAAAGAAAAACTAATTTGATTCGATGATTTGGAAAAGTTCATCCAGCTTCGGAGTAAGGATTATTTCAGTGCGTCTGTTTTTAGCCCTGGCTTCTGAGCTGTTCGAATTATCAATTGGAAAAAATTCTCCTCTGCCCGATGCTGATATTCTTTTGGGATCTATTTTGCCATATTTTAGCAAACTCTTTACCACAGCAGTAGCACGCATAACACTTAAATCCCAATTATCCCTCACCTGACCACTTCCTTTGTATGGAACATTGTCTGTGTGTCCTTCAATAAGGACATTGATATCTTGATCATTCTCCAATACTTTTGCAAGCTCTCTGATGGCAGATTGGCCTTCTTCTCCTACTTCCCAGCTTGCAGAAGCAAACAAAAGTCTTTCATCCATTGAGACATATACTTTCCCATTTTTCTCATATACATTTAAACCGCTATTTTCAAATCCCTTCAAGGCTTTGGTTACTTTTTCTTTCAACGCTTTAACTTCTGCATTTTTTTGATCAAGAATTTTCTGCAAATCATCAAGACGCGTTTCTTTATCGTTTAAATCTATACTTAGCAATGCGAGTTCTTCGCTTTGTTGATTAAGAGCTTTTTCTTTTTCTTCAAGCTGAGACTTGATTTTATCAATATCTGCTAAAAGCTTTGTTACTTCAGCATTATTAGTTAAATTCAATTCTGCAAAATCATTAAGCAACTCATCATAATCAACTTTTGATTTGGCAAAATCCCTTTCAGACTGTCTGAGTTTTCTTGTAAGGGATAGAGTATCGTTTTTGAGTTTTTCTACTTTCGTTTTCAAAATGCCAATCTCTTGTTCCAATTCTTTGGCAGTATTTTCAAAATCAATTTTTTCAGCACTTGTGTATGCTAATTCATCAGTACAAACTTTATATTTATTTTCCAGCTCCTGATATTTTTGTTTTGTAACACACCCTGAAAAATGAAATAAAAAACCAATACATAACCCGATGATCACAATGTTTTTCATAGCCAATATAATTACATTACAATAATTTACTCGTAAAATGTGAATGAAAACAAGATTTCTATTCACACTCACAAATATAACACCTTGCCAAACAGCATTTTTTTATTTTGGAAAAAAATATAAACAGTAGTATATTAATAAATAATGACCATCCCATCCTCTTTTAGCAGAATATGCTTATCTCTATATACCAAACATTGTATGATGTTTTCAAATTTTAATTCAACAGTAAATTCGTCTAATTTACTGTAATTGTAACAATGGAGTATATTGCCTTTAAGATAATAAATATAGGTATCAGTAATTTGAATAAATTTATCACTTGTGATGGCGCTGCTTTTTTGAAAAGTCCCAAATGAGTCAAAAAATCTAATTCCGATTTCTGGAGTAAAAATTGCAATTTGCTTTTCATCAATGACTGTCATTTGTTTAGGTTGAAAATGTTGAAAGCTATGTTGAATTTTGTTTTTTAGATTCATATTAAAATCTAATGAGATCAAATCCATATTTGCATAATCATATAGCCAGATGTTATTGGTAGTGGAAAAGGCGGCAAGTGAAATAGTATTAAAATTCATACTTCTGAGATCAATTATTTCAGTGATGGGCGAAAGTTGTTCATTAAGAAAAATCAAAACGCCTGATTCTTTATAGAATAACATTATCTTTGAAGGATTTGAAACATCAACTGAGGTAATTGTCCCTAATAAAAAGTTAGTGAAAGAATATTGAAACTCTCCTGTTAGTGAATATTTATAGAGATATGAATCCATCACAATGTAGAGGTTCCCCTGAGAATCAACATTAATAAATTCCCCTTTGATTTTATTAATATAAATTGGATTTTTTAGACTGTCGTTTTGTGAGTAAGAGAGAAAAACAGCTGAAAAATTGAATATTATTAAAAGAAATAATATCCTTGCCAACCAAATTTTATCATGCAAATAATCTAATAACTTCATTTTCAATAAATAAAAACATAACTACAAACATAACTACAAAGTTAGCATTAAATATTCAATTACACACAACCGAATAAAAATTACACAGGATTTAAGTGTTTTGCGGTGAATAAAAGAGTCTAAGCCCGATTTTTTTATTTTTAAGGTTTCTAATTAAAAATAATAGAGTATGAAAACATCAGGTTTAGACGTGCACAAAGTATAGTATATTTTGTGCAATTTACGACGGAAAAAGTTATTCCATCGTGAAAGAATTTTCGACTACGACATTGTCGATTCGTTCTTTAGGACAATACTTAAAATCGGAGGACGTGAAAAATGTAGCAATGGAAAGCACTTCAACGTATTGGGTTCCGATATGGGACATTTTGTATGAAATGGGATTTGATTTAAAATTGATCAATCCACTTCACATCAAGCAAATGCCTGGAAGGAAGAGCGATGCCAAAGATGCACAATGGATAGCCGAGTTACTGTATAAGAACATGTTGCGTGGCAGTCTGGTGCCACCACCATTAGTACAGGAACTTCGTACCTACACTCGAGAATATCGCAATTTAGTGAATCAGAGCACAAAGGTTTTGACCAAAATGGACAGAATTTTAGTAATGAGTGGTATCCGTTTGAGCAGTTGTATCAGCAACATTGATTCCAAAAGTTTTATACAGGTTGTTGAAGCGTTAATACGTGGAGAGACAGATCCGGAAAAGCTTGTTAAGTTAGTCTATGGCAATTGCGAAAACAAGAAATCGGGAAAATTATGTGAATGTTTGACTGGCAATATGAAAGCTTATCACCAGATCAAATTGATGACCTGTAAACAACAGTTCGATTTGTTTGAAAAGCAAATATCATTATACCTCAGCGAAATGCAAAAGTTGTGTGATGAACATTTCTGTGAAGAAATTAATAATCTGACAACGCTACCGGGTTTGAGCAAAATATCAGCAATGATTATTATAGCCGAAACAGGAGGAGACATGAGTGTCTTTGAAAATAGCGGGAAATTTACTGGATGGACGGGACTGCGTCCGAGAAACGATGAAAGCGCCGGCAAATTTAAAAGTACCGCTACAACTAAAGGCAACAAACACCTGCGTGCGATTATCGTTCAGGTTGGCTGGGCAGCTACACGAACAAAAGAAAGTTATTTTATGGACAAGTTCCAAAAATTAGCAATGAGAAAATCAAGAAAAAAAGCATTAATTGCCATTGGAAGAAAAATGTTAGTAATCATTTGGCATATTTTGAGCGAAAAGACGCAGTACAATCCCAATCTAATACGTATTTATGATCCTGTGAAAGTGGAACATAAAATCAAATATCACGAACGAGAAATAGAACGGGCAAAAAAACTAATTTATTGAAAATAATTATTTTAGCGTAAAGGTCGTGTTCTTTTTTGGTGGCAATTTGTTTGAATGTTCAAACAAAAACCCCGTTTACAAAGTGACCAATGTTACTTGTCCGAATGGGCATAAGCACACAAACATGAGTTAATGCTTTTTTTAAATAATGGAAAAGCCAAACTCGCAGGGGAAAATCGCAATCCAAAGGCGATACAATAATAGGATATCTTTTATAGCGTTCTTTGAAAGAATTTATAGGGGAAAAGTACAAAAAAAAACAAAAAAATTGATGGGAGTTGAACTTGTAAAGAAAAAAGTTGTATTTTTGCAGCCTCAAACAAAAAAGACGATGTCCAATGGTGTAATGGTAGCACTACAGTTTTTGGTACTGTCTGTCTAGGTTCGAATCCTGGTTGGACAACATAACACTCTCACTACTCATGTGGGAGTTTTTTGTGAAAGGTTGGAAGTGGGGACGAATGTCCCCATTATTTTTGAAAAAAAGTGAAATAACAATAATGATATAGAAATAATATTAATGAATAAGACAAATGGAAGACAACTTAAATTTAATTGAGACTTTTGCTGAGTTTAAAGAATTTAAAAGTATTAAAAGAGAGACTTTAATGCGCATTCTTGAAGATATTTTTCGTTCTGCCTTGACAAAAAAATATGGGCCTGAAGCCAATTTTGAGATAATAATAAATGTTGACAGAGGGGAACTTGAAATTCAGCGATACAGAAATATAGTTGAAGATGGTCAAGTGGAAAATGAATCTACTGAAATTGCATTATCTGATGCTGTCAAGATTGAACCTGATTTTGAAGTGGGAGAAGAATTGATGGAAAATATAAAGCTCTCTGACTTTGCTCGTCGTGAAATTCTGGCAATTCGTCAAAATCTAATTTCCAAAATCATGGAAAATGAAAAAGACATGGTCTATTCCAAATATGAAGATCGTGTCGGTGAATTGATTACCGGTGAAGTAAGTCAGGTATGGCGTAAGGAAATATTAGTATTGGATGAAGAAGGAGTTGAACTGGTTTTGCCAAAATCAGAACAAATTCCTACCGATAAATATAAAAAAGGTGATAGCCTTACTGCTGTAGTTCTTAAAGTTGAAGTGAAAGGTGCTTCGCCTGTTATCATAATTTCGCGTACAGCCCCTTCGTTTCTTGAAAGACTTATGGAAGCAGAAATTCCCGAGGTTTATGATGGTCTTATTACTATTAAAAATGTTGTTCGCTCTCCCGGCGAACGTGCTAAAGTTCTCGTTGAATCCTGTAATGATAGAATTGATCCTGTTGGCTCGTGCGTCGGAATGAAAGGGAGTCGTATTCATAGTATCGTTCGTGAATTAAGAAATGAAAATATAGATGTTATTAACTACACCACAAATACTAAACTTCTGATTTCAAGAGCATTAAGCCCTGCTAAAATCACCTCTATAGAATTAGATGAGGATAATAAAACGGCCAATGTTTACATGAAACCTGATCAAGTTTCTCTTGCAATTGGAAAAGGTGGTTATAATATTAAACTCGCAAGTAAACTTGCAGGTTACGAAATCGATGTTTTTAGAGATGATATCACTGAAGAGGAAGATGTTGACTTGAATGAATTTAGTGATGAATTCGATCAATGGGTTATTGATGCTTTTAAAAATATAGGTTGTGATACTGCAAAAAGTGTTCTTAAACATACTCGCGAAGAACTTATTCAAAGAACCGACCTCGAAGAAGAAACTGTTGATGCAATGCTTGCTTCAATAAAAAAAGAGTTAGATGTGGAATAAAATATTTTGCACTATTCTTGAAAATTTCAGGTAAATTATTTAGTAATCAAACAAATTAGAATATATGGAAGAAGAGAGGAAAATACCACGACTTGGAAAAGCAGCCGGTGAATTCAATGTTGGAACAAGTTCCATTGTTGACCTTTTGAAGAAAAAAGGATTTGACATTGAAGATAAACCTAATGCGAAACTTACTGTTGAAATGTATGATATTATGGTGAATGAATTTCAGGAAGAGAAAAAAATTAAATCTGGAAGTAAACAAATTGATATTGGCGTTTTTACCAAGGCCAAAACGGGTGAAGATACAGAAGTTATTTCTACACATCCTGAAGTGAACCAGCCTAAACAAGAAACTCAGGTTCAGCCTCTTCCACCCACTCCCCCTAAGGAAAGTCATCCATACAAGGTAGAAGTAAATACTCCTAAGATCGTTGGAAAAATAAATATTGAAGAAATATCGCCTAAGAAAAAAACTCAAAGCCCCACACCCACTGAATCAGCTCCCGAAATCATTGATGTTCCCGAAAAAGTGATTGATGATGAAAAAGAAGCTGTTGTAGAAGAAATAACAACTACTGAAATTCCAAAGAAAAAACCTGAACATATAGATACCGTAGTTGAACCTATTAAAATTAAAATCAAAATTGTTGATAAAATTAATCCTGAAGATTTGCCCGGAAAAAAGAAGAAGAGTAGTTCAAAACAGAAAAAAGAGGTTGCTATTTCAGAACCTGAAATTCAACCTGAAGAATTAATTTCTGAACCCTTGACTGAATCTCCCTCTGAAATCGTTACTGAAACAGAAGCTCCTGCTTCTGAAGAAGTTATTATTTCTGATCAGCCAAAAGAACCCTCTCCTCAAGTTCATAAAGTCGAACACATTGAAACTACCTATACTAAAGTACAGGGTCCCAAAATTATGGGCAAAATTGATTTACCTGTTGTAAAAGTTAAAGAAAAAGAACCTGTAAAAAAGGAATCTGTTTCCCCTGAAATTTCCGATGTTAATAAGAAAAATAAGAAGAGAAAAAGAATTAAATCGGCTATCGTTAAACCCGGAAAGGATTCTGATAAGCTAGTCCATAAAAAACCTGAATTTCAAAAAGAAGAAATTTCTAAAGAGGATATCGACAGACAAATAAAAGAGACGATGCAACGTCTAGAACCGCTTGGAAAGTCAAAAACTTCGAAGCGAAGGAAAGAAAAAAGACAGCATATTCATGATGAAATGCGTGAACTCGAAAAACAGGAACTTGAAGAACAAAAAATATTAAAGGTTACTGAATTTATTACGGCTAATGAGTTGTCTACATTGATGAATGTATCTATAAACAAGATTATTGCAACTTGTATGAGTGTTGGACTAACAGTCTCAATTAATCAACGTCTGGATGCTGAAACCATTTCTTTACTAACTGATGAATTTGGTTATGAAGTGGAATTTGTTGGAGCAGACTCTGATGAGGATGCCGCTTTGCGCGAAGTTGACAAACCTGAGGATTTGGAACCAAGACACCCTGTTGTGGTTGTGATGGGACATGTTGACCATGGTAAAACTTCTTTGCTTGACTATGTCCGTAAATCAAATGTGATTGCCGGTGAAGCAGGCGGAATTACCCAACATATTGGGGCATATGAGGTCTCTTTACAAGACGGTAGAAAAATAACCTTTTTGGATACTCCCGGTCACGAGGCTTTTACTGCAATGCGTGCAAGAGGGGCTAAGGTAACAGACCTTTGTATTATTGTAATTGCTGCTGATGATTCAATTATGCCTCAGACAGTTGAAGCTATTAATCATGCTCAGGCTGCAGGCATTCCAATGGTATTTGCCATCACTAAAATTGATAAACCTACAGCTAATCCTGAAAAAATTAAGGAAGGATTAGCCAATATGAATATACTGGTTGAAGATTGGGGAGGCAAATTCCAATGTCAGGAAATTGATGCAAAACATGGCACTAATGTTAATGAACTTTTAGAAAAAGTGCTTTTGGAAGCTGAATTGCTTGAATTAAGCGCTAATCCTAATCGTCCGGGAATAGGTACAGTTATTGAGTCAGCCCTTGATAAAGGGAAGGGATATGTAGCAAAGGTGTTGGTTCAGAATGGTACAGTAAGAATTGGAGATCCAATCGTTGCCGGAGCTTGTTATGGAAAAGTTAGAACACTTTATAATGAAAGAAATCAACAAATTAAATTTGCTGGTCCCGCCACTCCGGTTCTTTTGCTTGGATTAAATGGGGCTCCCCAAGCCGGTGATGTTTTCAAAGTGGCAAATTCGGAACACGATGCGAGAATAGCAGCTACCAAACGAGCTCAGCTTACCCGTGAAATGGGATTAAGAACTCAAAAACATATTACTCTGGATGAAATAGGACGAAGAATTGCCATTGGTGATTTTAAAGAACTTAATATTATTGTTAAAGGTGATGTCGACGGCTCAGTTGAAGCACTTTCCGATTCCTTATTGAAATTGTCAACCGAACAGGTACAGGTAAATGTTATTCATAAGTCCGTCGGAGCAGTGACCGAAAGTGATGTCTTGTTGGCTTCTGCTTCAAATGCCGTTATTGTTGCATTTCAGGTAAGACCTTCTCCTGGTTCTAGAAAACTAGCAGAACAGGAAGAAATTGATATCCGTATCTATTCTGTTATTTACAATGCTATCAACGAAATAAAAGACGCAATCGCAGGTATGCGTACTCCGGAAATTAAGGAGAAGATTATTTGTAATATCGAAGTCCGCGAAGTCTTTAAAATCACTAAAGTTGGAAACGTGGCCGGCTGTCTTGTGCTTGATGGAAAGTTACAACGTAATTCAAAAATCCATCTTATCAGAGACGGGATTGTTATTTATACCGGAAAACTCGGATCTCTCAGAAGATTTAAAGATGATGTCAAAGAAGTTCTTGTCGGACAGGATTGTGGCTTGAATATTGAAAATTTCAACGATATCAAAGTAGGCGATATTATTGAAGGTTATGAAGAATATGAAGTTAAAGTTGTCTGATTTATTTCGTTTTTTATTGTACCATTTATTGTGAAGTTTGTATCCCATTAATTTGATTAATTATGGCAGAAAATTCGTTATTTAAAATTGGAATTACTCAAGGTGATATCAATGGCATTGGGTATGAAGTTATCATGAAAGCATTGTTTGATAATAAAATACTGGAATTGTGTACACCCATCGTGTATGGGTTGGCAAAAGTTGCCAGTTACCATAGAAAAACTCTTGATCTAGGTGATTTCGCATTTCATTTTATAAAATCTGCCGATCAGGCTTCTTTAAAAAGCAGCAATCTTATTAATCTGTTAGATAATGAAGTTAAGATTGAGCTGGGGGTTTCTTCAGAAATTGCAGGCCAAATGTCTGAATTGGCTCTTAACAGCGCCTGTCTGGATCTGAAAAATAAATTGATTGATGCTATTGTAACCGGCCCTATTAATAAAAATAATATTCAGTCAGAATCTTTTAAATTTTCCGGACATACTGAATATTTGGCTAATTTTTTTAATGCTCCCGAAACTATGATGATGATGGTTGCTGATAATATTCGTATCGGTTTTGTTACAAATCATCTACCTATTGCCAAAATTTCTGAGGTAATAAACAAAGATTTGATATTGAAAAAATTACGTGTTTTGAATCATTCTCTTGTCACTGATTTTGCTTGTTCTAACCCTAAAATTGCTGTCTTAGCTCTGAATCCTCATGGTGGTGATCATAATTTAATCGGGAAAGAGGAATCAGAATCTATTATTCCGGCAATTAGCAAGGCTTTTGATGAAAAAATTAATGCTTTTGGACCGTTTCCGGCAGATGGTTTCTTTGGTTCAGGTAAATTCTTTCAATATGATGCTGTTTTGGCTATGTACCACGATCAGGGGATGATTCCCTTTAAATTGCTCTCAATGGAAGAAGGAGTAAATTTTACAGCCGGATTGCCGATTGTCAGAACTTCTCCATCGCATGGAACAGCCTATGATTTGGCAGGAAAAAACATAGCTTCTCCTCAATCAATGCGAAATGCTATTTATTTGGCAATTGATATCTTGAGAAATAGGAAAAGGTGGGATAATTAATTTGGGCCTTTACTTTTTTTTTAAATTTGTTGTAACATATTAATGTAAAAGCTCTTTGCTTTTTACATTTGAAGTAATTATAGTTTCTTTTAGTATCAGATAATAACAAGTAATCCGATTGTTCTCCTCTTTCGATTTTAAATATCTAAAGATTAGTAGGGATTTATCATCATTAAATTTATTTCAACATAAAAATATTGTATATTTGTCATTAAATATATTTAGATAAAAGCTATGTCAATCTCTAACTTATTTGTTTATAGTATTAACATTTAAAATTTTATATTATGAAAAAAATCGGAATTTTAGCTTTATTATTTGCACTGTTTTCTTTCATGTCATGTAGTACAGTTTCAACCATTACAAGCAGTGATGCTGCTGCCACAGCCGCCGGGGTGTCTTGCGGAAAAGCATTGGCAAGTCTCTATTCACAATATAAATCAACCGGCAAAATTAATATGACTAATTCAAATACTCTCCTTAAAGTGGTAGAATTGGCAACCTACACAAAAGCACTCAGGGATAATAAGAATAATGCTACTTACAAAAAAGCTTTTGCTGCCGGATTAGTTACAGGATCCAGTGGATTGGTAATAAACACTAATTCCATGTCAACAGTAAATTCATTATTATCGCTTACCGGATTAGCCAATATCACTTCTTCTACTTCTGCCACTTCAACTGCCGCTGTCAATGTTGCCACAGGCTTAGTTAATTTGTTCAAAGTACTCAAGGGATAATTTGGATATACATATAGAACGCAGATTATTGTAAGATTATCTGATACATTTCAGGGTTTAGATTTTTGCAGATAATCTGGTGATAATGTTTTAACTAAATAATTGTATCATTTTTTTTAAGTGATAATCTATTAAAAACTATTATACCATATTACTATTTTCCTCTTTCCCATGATATTTATTTTTTCGTATTTTTGCCAACAGTAAATTATTATCATTACATATGACTAAATATCCGGACTCAATTGACAAGATAACCAAAGCCCGCCTCCGTTTTTCGGCTTTTGGATCTATTTTCAGCATAGCCCTCACCATGTTTCTTATCGGCATGTTGGTTTTCTTTGCTTTTTTTTCCACTCAGTATATCCATAATATCTCCAAAAAAATTGAGATGGAGATATTGTTCTATTCCGAAATTAAAGAAGCCGATATCATGGCATTGGAACAAGAAATGAAATTAGAGCCATTTATTTCTTCTTCTCGTGTTTCTTCGCGTGCTGACAACACCCAAGAAGCTATTAAAACCATCGGAAATAATTATACTGAAATCATTACTAACCCTATTAATGCGTCCATTATTATCAGTGTTAACCCCGACTATGCCAATGCGGACTCGCTTCGTGTCATCTCCAAAAGAATTAAACAAAATCAGTCTGTGCAGGATGTTCAGTATCCAAAATTTATTGTACAGTCTTTCTACAGCAGTTATACCTATCAAATTGCCATTACCGGTATATGTGTACTTTTTATGATAATTTCAATGTTATTGATTGCCAACTCCATAAGACTAAATATCTATGCCAAGCGATTTAATATTAGGAGTATGCTACTGGTTGGAGCCACGCGTGGTTATGTCAGAAGACCTTTTATATTCAAAGGTTTTGTGCAAGGTGTGTGGGGAGGATTTATTGCACTGATTTTCCTTGGTTTTGTTTTGTATCAAGGAAATCTATATTTACCTGAATTTATTGATTTCTCTTACATTTTGTACATTTCTCTGATATTGTTGGGCATATTTGTGTTCAGCATACTCTTTACCATTTTTGTATCCGTCATATCCGTGAATAAATATATAAAAATGAAACTGGATCGTCTTTATTTATAAATATCTAACATTATAAAATTATGGCACAAATTATAAATGTTGAAAAAAAAGAACCTTTAAAACCCAATATTTCCAAGCAGAATAATGCTGAAAATAAGCCCCCTTTATTTAGAAAAATGAATTATATTCTGATGGTAGCCGGCGTTATTATTCTTGTCTTAGGTTATATTTTGTTCAGTGGAGGAAAAGCTCCCAACGATGCTAAATTTAACCCTGAGATTTTTAATACACAGCGACTAATTGTTGCTCCCACGTTGATGCTCTTAGGATTGGTTACTGAAATTTTTGCCATCATGTATCATCCGAGGCAAAAGAAAGAAAATGAACCTGAAATTGAAAAATAAGGTAACTTTTTTATTTTTTTCTCAATTATGGATATACTAAGGGCCATTATTTTAGGTCTTATTCAAGGACTAACAGAATTTTTACCAATCAGCAGTAGCGGGCATCTCATTATCGGAAAAGAGTTGCTCGGTCTTACCTCAAATGAAAATATTGTTTTCGAAACTGTCGTTCATGCAGCAACAGTACTAAGTACTATTACTATTTTATGGAAAGAAATTTCGAACCTAATTGCTAAGTTTTTCAAGTTTAAATGGAATCCGGAAACACAATACATTGCAAAAATCTTTTTATCGATGATACCTGTAATGATTGTTGGCTTCTTTTTTAAAGATGCTGTCGAAAGCTTTTTCGGCGAAGGCCTTCTCCTAGTCGGTATTATGCTTTTAGTGACCGCTGTATTGCTCTCTATGACCAATTTTGTGAAATTTAAAGAACGTAAAAGTGTTGGCTTTGGCTCTGCATTCATCATCGGTATTTCTCAGGCAATTGCAGTACTACCGGGGTTATCACGTTCCGGAGCGACCATATCAACAGGTTTATTGCTGGGTGTAAAAAAAGAAGAAGTAGCTCAATTTTCTTTTCTAATGGTACTTATCCCGATTCTGGGAGAAACATTTCTGGGAATAGTTGGTGGTGATTTTTCAGTTCAGTCTTCGGGTATTACAACAGCATCTCTAATAGCTGGCTTTATAGCTGCCTATTTGGCAGGACTCTTTGCTTGTAAATTCATGATTAATTTAGTAAAACGAATCAACCTTATTTGGTTTGCTATTTACTGTGCAATTATCGGTTCTATAGCAATTATCTTTTCTCTATGTTAAAAAAGATTATTCACGACTCAAGATTTACCCTGCCACCCTTACATCTGAATCTGGAAGGGGATGTTCTTGTGTTTGACAAACCTTATAAGTGCACTTCTTTTGATCTCGTCAGCAAAGTAAAAAAGATGATTAGAAGAGAGTACGAAACAAAAATTAAAGTAGGTCATGCCGGCACACTAGATCCCTTAGCCACCGGAGTTCTCATCATCTGCATTGGTTCTTTTACAAAAAAAATAGATAGTTATCAGGCTCTCGAAAAAGAATATACCGGAACGCTACTTTTAGGTGCCACAACCCCAAGTTTCGACCTGGAAAAACCGGTAGATGAGACTTTTCCCTATTTGCATATAACAGAAGAGATGGTTCGCCTTGCCACAAAAAGCTTTATCGGTGAGATTCAACAGATTCCTCCTCAATTTTCAGCTATTCGAATTGATGGAAAACGTGCCTTTGATTTTGCAAGAAAAGGGGAAGAAGTTGACATTAAGTCGCGAACAATTACTATCCGCGAGTTTGAAATTACGCGGCTTTCTCTCCCGGAAATTGATTTTCGCATTGTTTGCTCAAAAGGAACCTATATCCGTTCAATTGCACGCGATTTTGGTTATGCTCTAAAAAGCGGTGCACATCTCACTGCCCTGAGGAGAACCAGAATTGGCGAATTTAGGGTAGAGGATGCAATTAAAGTTATCGAATGATTTCAAAATAATTATTTTTTTGTCAATATTCTTTTAATAAGCTGTTGATAATTTAATACTTAGTGCCCCTTGACAAAGCCCTCTTAAAATAGTATCTTTGCCGCGCAAAAAAAAAAAGTAAATGAAGTTATCCCAATTTAAGTATTTCTTACCGCAAGAACAAATTGCTTTGTTCCCAACTGATGAACGTGACGAATCCCGTTTAATGGTTCTCAATAGAAAAAAACAGACTATCGAACATAAAATATTTAAAGATATTATTGATTATTTTGATGAAGGTGATCTTTTTGTTACAAATAACACCAAGGTCTTCCCGGCCCTTCTATACGGAGAAAAAGAAAAAACCGGTGCCAAAATCAGAGTATTTCTTTTGAGAGAACTGGACGAAGAAAGTCGATTATGGGACGTATTAGTTGATCCTGCCCGTAAAATAAGGATTGGAAATAAACTCTATTTTGGAGAGGATGACAGTCTGATTGCTGAAGTCATTGACAACACAACTTCTCGGGGCAGAACTCTGCGATTTCTCTTTGACGGTGATCATGATGCATTCAAATTAAAACTTAGAGAGTACGGATCAACTCCACTGCCTGAAGATATACAGAAACTTAGGGATATTATGCCTGAAGATGAACAATACTATCAGACCATTTATGCCAAACATGAGGGTGCTGTGGCTGCCCCTGCTTCCGGATTCCATTTCAGTCGTGAACTTATTAAAAGACTTGAATTAAAAGGTATTGATTTTGCTGAAATAACTCTTCATGCCGGACTTGGCAATTTTAGGGAAATTGATGTTGAGGATCTTACTAAGCATAAAACAGATTCCGAACAAATGATAATTTCCGAGAAAACTGCCGAAATTATCAATACTGTTAAAGACTCAAAAAATAAGATCTGTGTTATTGGTACTACTGCCATGAAAGCACTGGAATCTTCAGTATATACAACCGGTCATGTTAAACCATATGAAGGCTGGACTAATAAGTTTATTTTTCCACCTTATACTTTTATGGTGGCCGATGCTATGGTGACCAACTTTCATCCTTCCCAGAGTCCAATGCTTATGATGGTGGCAGCTTTTGGCGGATACGAATTTGTAATGAAAGCTTATAAGGAAGCTGTTGCCATGAAGTACAGATTCCTCACTTACGGCGATGCAATGTTGATAATATAAAACTACATAATGGCAAAATCTTACGAAAAAGCAGGGGTGAACCTGGAGGCCGGTTATGAATCGGTGAGAAGAATAAAAAAACATATTGCGAAAACAGAACGACTCGGGATGATGGGCAATATAGGGAGTTTCGGAGGAATGTTTGACCTCTCTGCCCTCAATATGAAAGAACCAATTCTGGTCAGCGGAACAGATGGAGTTGGAACTAAACTGATGCTTGCCTTTATGCTCGATATTCACGATACTATCGGACAGGATGTGGTGGCAATGTGTGTGAATGATGTGCTGGCTCAGGGAGCTGCCCCACTATTTTTCCTTGACTATATTGCGATTGGAAAAAATATTCCTTCCAAAATTGAACAAATTGTCAAAGGAGTTGCCGATGGATGTGTGATGGCAAATTGTGCCCTTGTTGGAGGAGAAACTGCCGAAATGCCTGATATGTATGCAAATGACGAATACGACATTGCCGGTTTTACGGTGGGTGCTGTAGAAAAATCTAAACTAATTGACGGATCAAAGGTTAAAGTTGGCGATCTGCTAATCGGAATCCAATCATCGGGAGTCCATTCAAACGGATTTTCGCTGGTCAGAAAAATAATCCTTAAAGATAATCAACTGAATCTTAATCAATACTACGAAGAACTGTCTGGCAATTTGGGGGAAGTACTTCTGACTCCAACCCGCATATACGTAAAACCTGTTCTCAATGTTATTGAAAAAGTAGATGTTCATGCCATCTCCCATATAACCGGGGGCGGGTTTGATGAAAATATCCCCCGAGTTCTGAAACATGGTCAAGGAGTTGAAATTATGGAAAAAAGCTGGGTTAAACCGCCGGTTTTTGATTTTTTGGAAAAATACGGTAACATACCTCACCGCGAAATGTTCAATATTTTCAATATGGGAATTGGAATGATTTTAGTGGTGGACCAAAATGATAAATCAACTGTTCTCAATATCTTGTCGGAAGAACATGAAAAGGCTTTTGTTATTGGAAAAGTTACGAATAAAGAAGAGGTCAATATAATTTTGAATGATTGTCATTCTATGTAAGGCTATTTTTGCTTCAAATGCTTGATGAGAAGATATTTTAATATTATATGAAAAAAATTGCTGTTTTTGCCAGTGGATTCGGGTCTAATTTTGAGGCTATTGTAGAGTCGGTGAATGGCGGCGAATTGATTGCTGAGATAGTGCTGCTGGTTTCAGATAAACCTGATTGTTTTGCTGTTGAACGCGCGCTTAATCATCAAATTGAAACTTTTACTTTTAATCCTAAAGAATATTCTTCAAGAGATGATTATGAAACTGAAATTGTCGCCCTCCTTGCTGATAAAAAAGTAGACTTGATTGTTCTTGCAGGGTATATGAGATTGATAGGAAACGTTTTACTGAATAAATTTGCCGGTAAAATAATCAATATTCATCCGGCCTTACTCCCCGCTTTTCCCGGGACTCACGCAATTGAGGATGCCTATCGTTATGGAGTTAAAGTATTTGGCGTTACCATACATTATGTTGATGAAGGTGTTGATACCGGAAAAATTATAGCTCAGGATTGTTTCAAAATTGAAGGACACGAAACAATAGAAGAAGTGGAAAACAAAATACATCATATTGAACATAGACTTTATCCTGATGTAATTCAAAAACTACTTAGTAATTCGTTCTCTACAAATTAATTAATCAGAATGCAAGAAAAAATTATCATTTTAGATTTCGGCTCTCAATATACTCAATTGATTGCCAGAAGAATACGTGAATTAAACACTTATTGTGAAATTTTCCCTTATAACAAATTCCCTGAAAAAAAAGAGGAGATCAAAGGAGTGATTTTGTCGGGAAGTCCTTTCTCTGTCAATCAAAAAGATGCTTTTAAACCGGAATTGTCTTCCATTAAAGGAAAATTTCCTGTACTTGGCATTTGCTACGGAGCACAACTGATGGCACAGCAAGGCGGAGGGAAAGTTGAAGCCAGCGGAACACGCGAATATGGCAGGGCTCATATCACCTCTTTCGACTATGAAGATGCTTTGCTGAAAGGCATTCGCAAAAATAGTCAGGTGTGGATGTCTCATGGAGATACTATTACTCAAATTCCTTCTCATTATAAAATAATTGCCGGAACCAATGAGGTAAAAGTAGGTGCTTATCGTATTGAAGGTGAGAAAACATGGGGTGTTCAGTTCCATCCTGAAGTCTATCATTCTGAAGACGGAATGGCTATTCTGGAAAATTTTGTGGTACGCATTTGTGGCTGCAAACAAGACTGGACTCCTGCTTCTTTTATTGAAAGTACGGTTTCTGAACTGAAGGAAAAAATTGGGAATGACAGCGTTGTATTGGGCCTCTCCGGAGGAGTTGACTCTTCTGTGGCAGCTCTTCTGCTTCATAAAGCCATTGGGAAAAACCTCCATTGTATCTTTGTGGATAACGGACTTTTACGTAAAAATGAATTTGATACCGTTTTGGAAAATTATAAATCATTAGGACTCAATGTCAAAGGAGTTAAAGCTGCCCAACGTTTTTACGAAGCCTTGAAAGGAGTTTCAGAACCTGAGAAAAAAAGAAAGATTATCGGAAAGGGGTTTATTGATGTTTTTGAAGAAGAAGCACATAAACTTAAAAATATAAAATGGCTTGCTCAGGGCACTATCTATCCGGATCGTATTGAATCACTTTCCATTACCGGTATGGTAATCAAATCGCATCATAATGTGGGCGGATTACCCGAGAAAATGAATCTTAAAGTGGTGGAACCGTTGCAGTTATTGTTTAAAGATGAAGTGCGCCGTGTGGGTAAAGCTTTAAAAATGCCCACTAATTTGATTCAGCGACATCCATTTCCCGGCCCCGGTCTGGGAGTGCGAATACTTGGTGATGTCACTCCCGAAAAAGTCAGAATTTTGCAAGAAGCTGATGATATTTTTATCTCGGGCTTAAAAGAAAATAATCTTTATGACGAGGTATGGCAAGCCGGTGCAATCCTCTTACCAATTCAGTCTGTAGGCGTGATGGGGGATGAACGTACTTATGAAAATGCTGTTGCTCTCCGTGCAGTTCTTTCAACAGATGGCATGACTGCCGACTGGGCAAAGTTACCTTACGAATTCCTCGCTAAAATTTCCAACGATATTATTAATAAGGTAAAAGGTATTAATAGAGTGGTTTATGATATTAGTTCTAAACCTCCCGCTACTATTGAGTGGGAATAAAAAAAATTTTCAATCCTTTAATAGGATTATTAGCTAATTGAACTCATCATATTAATATTTTTTTTGTGGGCGTTCCGGTTCGCTATGCTCACCGTCGGGCTTTTCGCTTCAACTCCGCAGGCATTAGTCATGGGTCTCATGGTCGCGGGCAGTAGCTTCCTTCGGTCGCTCTGCCGCTCCCTGTTCCCCAAAGCCCCTGCCTATGCGGAGTTTCCGCTACAATCTTTTAGGTTTGTAGCAAGATTTTCAATGTGAAAAATGTGTTATTTTTGTTCTGTTTAACAAGTTAACCGAAAAGAGAAAGTGAACTAAGCTTCAATATAGACTTTCTCTTTTTCATATTGAAAATCGCCATGTAGAATTTTAGACTTTTAGGTCCATTAAAAGAATTAGCTCGTTTCAATATACGGTTAACCCACAAAAAAACAAAAATATGAAAAAAAATTATTTTATCGGGATTGATGTATCAAAAAAAAATTTGGACATCGCCATTTATGACGAAAAAGGCAAATCAAAAGAAAATCACTTGGTGATTAAAAATGAAGCAACAGGATTCGAGAACTTTATTAATTGGTTGAAATTAAAGAACATAACCTATGAAGATATTTTTATTTGCATGGAACATACGGGGCTCTATTCATTTGAATTTCAAATTTTTTTAGAGAAAATGAATATCTATTATTGTATGGAAAGCGGATTAAGAATTAAAAAATCAATTGGGATTACCAGAGGAAAAGATGACAAAATAGATGCTTTTCGCATAGCCGAATATTGTTATGAGAAGCAAGAAAAACTGGCTCCAACAGTAATGCCATCCAAAGAGATATTTGCATTGCGTCGCTTGATCAGTGAGAGAAAACGTTATACTCAGATGCTTGCTAAACATAAGGTTATAGCAAAGGAAATAGCAAAATACGAATCTGAAATTGCTCAAAAACGAACAATGGAGAGCATTGAATTTATAAAAAAAAAGATAACCGATATTGAAGAGGAACTTTTGCAAATTATCAATAGCGAACCTTCCATAAAGCAAAATTATTCTTTACTCTATTCCATCAAAGGGATCGGCATTGTCAATGCCATAAACACTATAGTCTTTACCAATAATTTCACTGCTTTTTCCTCTCCACGTGAATACACTTGTTATATTGGAGTTGCCCCTTTTCCAAATCGTTCCGGAAGTAGTATTCATGGAAAAACAAGTGTTTCAAAATTAGGAAATAGCAATTTAAAAGCCGAACTTACACAAGCTGCCCTAAATGCTATCAGATGGGATGCGGGACTAAAAAATTATTTTAACAGGAAAATAAAGGAAAAAGGAGGTGGACGAAGTAATTATGGAATTGTTTTAAATGCAGTAAAATTCAAACTGATTTGCCGCATGTTTGCTGTCATCAAAAGACAAACTCCATACATTGAACTCTCTTATAACTAACTCATAGAAGTTGAACTACGTTTATATAAACATTTAGTACTGCTATGAGTCTGGGAATGGAAAAACCAAGTAGAATTATAGACGAGAGGGTCCATTGAAAGATTTAGTTGTTCCCAATTAGTAAACGAAGAATTTGCCTTTTTTCTTCCAAAAAACAACATCATCCCACCCGATTTTCAAACTTATTATATAGGTTTGCAGCTAAGATATCACTTTATTTGTCTGAATAATAGCAATTTGAAATAAAAATAAAAAAATAAAAAAATACTTGTATATGTCTTAGAATTCCCTAA
>JAGVVH010000353.1 GCA_019135895.1 Bacteroidota bacterium
AAACAGGATTCAAAGCGGGTATAACCTCAGGGAAGTCCTTAATCGTATTGATGAACTCAGGTTCCGCACTCACTCCGAGAAGCATGAGATGAGCCACCTTTATGAGGGTAAGATTCAGAATATGGGTAATGCGGGACGAAATGGTGGTGAGTATTATACACCCCGTCCTTTGATCAGAACTATCGTAAAAGTTGTTTCTCCACAGATTGGCAATAAGGTATATGATGGTGCGGTTGGTTCAGCGGGTTTCCTTTGTGAGGCCTTTGAATACATGAAAACCACTAAGGCACTGACTACAAAAGATACTGAGACGCTTCAGAAAAACAGTTTCTTCGGCAAGGAGAAGAAGGCTCTTGCATATATTATCGGGACCATGAATATGATCTTGCATGGTATAGAAGCCCCTAACATTGTTCATACCAATACGCTTGCTGAAAACATTACCGACATACAGGAAAAAGACCGCTACGATGTGGTACTTGCCAATCCACCATTCGGGGGCAAAGAAAGGGCAGAAGTGCAGCAGAACTTCCCCATAAAGACAGGGGAAACGGCATTTCTCTTCCTTCAGCATTTTATAAAAATACTGAAAGCAGGAGGAAAAGCCGGGATTGTCATTAAAAACACTTTTCTGAGCAATACAGATAATGCCTCAGTGAGTTTACGCAAACTATTACTGGAAAGCTGCAACCTTCATACCATATTGGATCTCCCTGGAGGTGTATTTACCGGTGCCGGTGTGAAAACTGTCGTGCTTTTCTTTGAGAAAGGAACACCCACCAGAAAGGTTTGGTATTACCAGCTTAACCTTGACCGGAATCTGGGTAAGACAAATGCATTATCAGAAAATGATCTTGCAGATTTCGTTGCATTACAAAAGACTAAGGCTAATAGTGACAATTCCTGGACACTTGATGCCAGCAAAATTGACACAAGCACCTATGATCTTTCCGCCAAAAATCCCAACAAAAAAGAGGAAGCGACTTTACGTGAGCCTAAGCAGATATTAGAGGAAATGAAAGCCCTTGACGAAGAAAGTGCGGAGATACTTAACTCAATCTTGAAGCTGATATGAAACAGGGTTGGGAAATAAGAAACCTTAGTGAGGTTTGTACATTTTTTAACAGTAGTGTCCGATTAAAAAAATAAAAGAAGGGGTACTCCCCGAAGGTTTCCCCCCGATGTTGTAATTTGGTTTTTGCGAAAATCAACTACAACATGGGTAAAATTACAGAAATAAAATTTGTCGGACAGCCGGTTTTCAAACAGATAATGAATTTGGTGGAAAAAGTGGATATAAATGGTCTTATAAGCAAGCATGGGAGTGATTACTATTACAAATCATTCAAGACCAGGACACACCTTTTCACAATGCTGTTCGGTATATTAAGCCGGTGCGATTCGATGACTGAGATATGCGAAGGGCTACGTGCCATGGGCGGTAAGCTTAATCACCTGGGCATGGATCAGGCACCGGCAAAGAGTACTGCATGTGACGGTTTGCGTAACAGAAGCCACAAGTTTTTTGAAGAGCTGTATTTTACCCTTGTCAGGCATTATCAGAGTTTTTTGTCGGACAGCCGAACTTTTGGATTGACATTTAAAGAGGTTCTACTGATCGATTCAACGACGATACGCTTGTTCAGTGATATATTGAAGGGTGTTGGCCGTAATCCCAAGGGAGACGGCAAGAAGAAGGGAGGATTAAAGGTTCACATGCTGATAGACGCAGTTCAATCGGTTGGACGATTTATTAAAATCACGGCAGCCAAGGTTAATGATCAGAAGTTTTTGAAAAGCCTGGAACTGATCTCCCACAGCATGATAGTCTTTGACAAAGCCTATAACTATTACCATCAGTTTGCCCTGTGGACCAGTAATGAGGTATACTTTGTGACCCGGATGAAAAAGAATGCGGTCTATGAGGTTAAGGATGTAAAACGGGTTCATTATCGCAAAAAAGATCAGGCGAAGGTCCTGCGTGATGAGATTATCTCTCTGCAATACCATCCTGAGACAGATGACGGCAAGAGAGACACCAGTACAACGCTCACAACTGAATTAAGAAAGGTCAGTTATCAGGATGAGCGGAACCGTTATTATGATTTTCTGACAAACAATTTTGACATAGGGGCCGAAGAAGTTGCATTCCTTTACAAGAAGAGATGGGGCATAGAGATATTGTTTAAGAAGATGAAGCAGAACTTCCAGCTTCATTACTTCTATGGAGAGAATGAGAATGCCATCTATACACAGGTCTGGTGTACGCTGATAGCGCAGTTGCTGTTGACAGTAACACAGAGAATAGCACAGGCGAAGAAAGCGTTCTCGGTGGTAGCTTCATTGGTCCGAATACACCTGATAAGCATGCTTGACGTAAATGAGCTATTACGGAGTACAAAGCGACTTATCAGAAGCAGGTCAATCCCCCCTGGTCTTCAATTATCCTTTAATATGCAAGGGGTCGGTTTTTAAAACCAAAATATGACAATTGATAATCAAATACTTATAGAGGTCAATTGTGAATCTAAAAGATTAATCGGACAATAGTGATTTTTTAATGATGGTAACTGGATTGAATCAAAAGATCAATCAGATAGTGGGTATAGATTAATTCAAACCGGCAATGTTGGTATAGGTGAATTTAGGGATAAATCAGGCAAGGAAAGATATATTTCGGAATCAACCTTCAGAAGATTGAGATGTACCGAAATCTTTGAGGGTGATATACTTGTTTCAAGACTACCTGACCCAGTAGGGAGGACTTGTATGGTTCCAGGACTGAACCATAAAATGATAACTGCTGTTGATTGTACTATTGTTAGATTAAAGAAGGACTTAATAAATGAGCATTTCTTTAAATATTACTCACAAAGTCAAACCTATTTTAATAGAATTTCAGAGAAAATTACAGGTACAACACGGGATAGAATTAGTAGAAACAACTTAGGTTCTATACCAGTCCCACTTCCTCCCCTTCCCGAACAATTGCGAATTGTACGCATATTAGATGATGCCTTTGCCTCAATAGCAAAAGCAAAAGCCAATGCTGAGCAAAACCTCAAAAACTCCAGGGAACTATTTGAGAGTTCTTTGCAGAGTGTGTTTGAGAATAATGGAGAGGGGTGGGAAGAGAAAAGGGTAAAAGATTTAGGGATAACGCAAACAGGTACTACTCCTAAAACCATTGAAAAAGAAAATTACGGAGACTTCATTCCTTTCATTAAGCCAGCAGATATTGACTTTTCAGGTATTGGAGATTTAAGATACGATAATGAAGGTCTTAGCGAAATTGGCATAAAGAAAGGCAGAAAAATGGAAAGCGGTTCAATCCTAATGGTTTGCATTGGTGCAACCATTGGTAAGGCTGGTTTTTCTGAACTTGAAGTTTCCTGTAATCAGCAAATAAATTCATTAACAGTAAAGCAAGAATACGAACCTAAATTCTTTTATTATGCAATGACATCAAAAGAATTTCAGGAAAAGGTTTTATCGGAAGGGAAGGGAGCACAAGCGACATTACCAATTATCAATAAATCAAAGTGGGAGAATCTGACAATCAATTTTCCGAAAACAAAAACCGAACAACAAACCATCGTCCACCTATTAGATTCCCTAAGGACTGAAACTCAAAAGTTGGAAACGATCTACCAACAAAAGCTCAAGGACCTGGAAGAATTGAAGAAGTCTATTTTACAAAAAGCATTTAATGGCGAGTTGAAAACATCCTAACTACCACTCTTGATATGAACGAAGCAGAAACCAGAGCAGAGCTTATTGATCCCAGACTTGCAGAAGCTGGATGGGGTGTTATAGAGGGTTCAAAGATCCTCCGGGAATACAAAATCACTATCGGGAGGATTCAGACAGGTGGAGGCAGGGCTAATCCTTTGATCGCTGATTATGTACTGGTGTATAAAGGTACTAAATTGGCTATTGTGGAGGCAAAGAGTAATGATCTTGAAGTTGGCGAAGGTGTGGCTCAGGCCAAATTATACGCTGAAAAACTGAATATTAAAACTGCATACTCAACAAACGGAAGAGAGATTTATAGTATCTGCATGAAAACAGGCGTGGAAGGCCTCTCTCCTACCTTTCTAACTCCTGATCAACTCTGGGACAAGACTTTTGCTGAACAGAATCAATGGCGTGACTCGTTTAATAAAATTCCTTATGAGGATATTGGGGGCACAAAAGCTGCCAGATACTATCAGGAAATTGCTGTAAGCAAAGCAATGGAGGCCATTGCAGACAACAAACAACGAATTCTTCTCACCCTGGCCACCGGAACAGGTAAGACTTTTATTGCCTTCCAGATCACCTGGAAATTATTCTATACACGGTGGAATTTGAAACGTGACGGCTCAAGAAGGCCAAGAATATTGTTCCTCGCTGACCGGAATATTCTGGCAGACCAGGCTTACAACGCATTCTCAGCATTCCCAGAGGATGCACTTGTACGAATCAGTCCGAAAGAGATCAGCAGGAAGGGATGTGTCCCGATGGGGGGAAGTATATTCTTTACAATCTTTCAGACATTCATGAGTGGATCTGATAAGGATGGTAATCCAGAACCTTATTTCGGAGACTATCCGCCAGACTTTTTTGACTTCATTATCATTGATGAATGCCACCGGGGAGGTGCAAATGATGAGGGGAACTGGCGTGGTATAATGGAATACTTTTCACCGGCAGTTCAGCTGGGCTTAACCGCTACACCAAAGCGTAAGGATAATATTGACACTTACAGGTATTTTGGAGAACCAGTATATGTCTATTCATTGAAAGAGGGAATAAACGATGGTTATCTGACACCTTTTAAGGTAAAACGCATCCAAACCACCCTTGATGACTATATCTATACATCAGACGATCAGGTAATAGAAGGCGAAATAGAGGAGGGGAAATTATACACTGAACCTGATTTCAATAAAATCATAGAGATCAAAGCCAGGGAAGCAAAAAGAGTTCAGATTTACATGGATGATGCCAATCAATCTGAAAAGGCAATCATTTTTTGCGCCACCCAGGATCATGCAGCAGCCATTCGTGATCTTGTTAACCAAGTCAAGAAAAGCAAAGAACCCAACTATTGTGTAAGGGTAACTGCGAACGATGGAGCATTGGGGGAACAATATCTGCGGGAGTTTCAGGATAATGAAAAGACAATTCCAACAATTCTGACGACATCCCAGAAACTTTCTACGGGGGTGGATGCAAGGAATATCCGGAATATTATCCTGTTACGACCGATTAATTCTATTATTGAATTCAAGCAGATTGTCGGCAGAGGGACCAGATTGTTTGACGGAAAGGAGTTTTTTACTCTTTACGATTATGTAAATGCCTATCATCACTTTGCTGATCCTGAGTGGGACGGAGAACCAATTCCGGAAGAGCCAAAAGAGTATAAGCCTCCCAAGCCCCAAGAACCAGGGCCAGAGGAACCATTTCCACAGGGGCCTCCCACCCCACCGAGAACCAAAGTTAAAGTTAGACTGCGTGATGGGAAGGAACGGGAGATACAGCACATGATTGCTACTTCATTTTGGAGTGCAGATGGGAAACCAATCAGTGCTGAAGAGTTTTTGAATAATTTGTACGGATCTCTGCCATCATTCTTCAAAAGCGAGGAGGAACTTCGCACAATCTGGTCAAATCCGTTGACCCGGAAAACTCTTCTTGCAAGGCTTTCGGATGCCGGTTATGGAAAAGAAGAACTCTCTACACTAC
>JAGVVH010000579.1 GCA_019135895.1 Bacteroidota bacterium
TCAATTTGGCAATGTGGTGGACACTTATGAAACGGCACAAGAGGCCGCAAGGAGGAATGGGGTGACAGCCGAAATGATCAGCAGGGTTTGCCTGGGGAAAAACAGTACCGCAGGATTACGCAAGAGAGGAGAAGGATTTTATTATAGATATTTAGATGAAGAAAAGGTATAAGTTTAAAGCATCGAATATCCCGGATTTGCTTAACAGGGGGATAAATTATTATTCTCCAAACAAGGCAAAGCCGGGAGAGGAACCAAACCTTCGGACCGGAGGTGTTGTTCAGCATATCATGGATGAACATAATAGATGGAAGATCAGGGTTAAGAGACTGAAGTCTAATTCCGGATACTACCCCAAGATATATTCGGAAATCGAGGATGGTGCAATGTACCTCAGTACTTTGGTAAGAATATTTAGGGAAGAAAAATGGTGGGTTGTTCATGTGGTTGAAAGCGTAAACTATCCATTGAATTTTGATGCTTCCGTATTCCTGTCACGGTTCTGCGGATCAGTCCATAATGTTCAGCACTTATACAAGTTAACCCACGGGAAAGTTGTAACTCCAGAAGGAGAACATCTTGAACAGCTTGATGTCATTCAGATAGATGAAACAGAACGATTAATTCAGGAAATGAGATGGGCGCACGAAGGACGGTAGTGGAGATTAAGTTGCCAAGGGTCAATTCGGAGGGATCTCCGGTGGACAAAGACAACCAGGTTTTTGATAAAAAACTGAAAAATTGGGAACAGGCGATAGATCCCGTTCAATTTTACCTGCTGCATTGGGGCTTAGAGTATGTCCTGTTGCAGGATGAGCATGGGAAACCATATGGGATCAATTACACCGTTGGGATCTGTCAGGAGATGCAGAGTGGTCTGATCAGGACCTTTCTTCCGGGAGAGATCCGAGTAATAGGAGTCGAATCACGATGAGTAATCCATCTCCATATATAGTGATAGGAGTGGATCCCGGAGGATCTTCCGGGGCCATTGTTATCATCCAGGACGGCACCCTACGCATATTAGGCATGAACGGCAAGACCGAACATGACATCAAAGAATTCATTTTCGGGGCGATGCTGCGTAAGCAGATGGGGTCCCGGGTCCTTGCGGCCATCGAGCGTGTTAACGCTATGCCGGATCAGGGAGTTGTGAGTTCCTTCAAGTTCGGTCAGAACTACGGATTTGTGCGAGGATGTTTGGTATCACATGACATTCCATTTTTGGAGGTCCTTCCTAAAGAGTGGCAGAAGTTGTATTCAATGACCAAGAAGAAGGGAGAGCCAAAAAAAGAGTGGAAGACCAGGTTGCTGAACATTGCTCGAAACTTGTATCCGAAAGCAGATATACCATTGTATGCTGCGGATGCCGTCCTTTTATCTCATTATGCACTTAATCACTTAAATTAATAATGCTATGGAAAATGAACTGAAAAACATGGTAAGCGGGGAAACTTATTCCCGGGTAAACTATGGCCTGGAAAAGTATCAGAAGGCCAAGGAAGCGAAAGAGATGATGGACCAATGCACCAAGGTGCTTGGGCAACTTAAAAAGAAGACTCCGACAGATCGGTGGTATTTGAATTTCTCCCTTGGAGGATTCAAGGAGTTTTCGTTGAGCTACGAACAGCCGTTCACGGAATTGACCTTTGAGACAATAAAACAGTTTTTTACACTCCTGGAGACTCTTTATTACAATGAGATGAAAGACACTATCCAGGAGTTCAATAATACATTAACAAGAAAAATCGAAGAAGATGGGAAAGCAGCAGGTAAATGATTTCAACATTGATGGCAAAGTGTTGCACGTTGGTATGCCGGTGTATTTTACTGAGAAGATGTCAAAGCGCATATGCGTGGTTGAAGTCTTTGCAGATCAGAAATACCGTCAGGAGGTGGCGTTTGATTTCGTGAATGAGAACATGGGCCTCCTTAACAACATTCGTGAGGGAGATTGGGTAAATATCTCCTTTCAGCTACGAGGAAGCAAGAAGATCCAACAGGATGGGAAGGCCCGATGGTTTAATGCCGTTGAGGGTCTGTCCTGCGTAAAGCAGTAGAGCCATGATCATCAGATTTGAGGAATACACCAAGGAGTTGACGGAATATGAACGGGATATTCTTCTCCCTGCTATGGTCAGGGGCTTGCGTTCTAAAATTGGGAAATCTAAGGCTATAACCAATAATCAAGCAATAAAAATGCTAAAAGAGGCAGGATATGAGGTATCGGACACGAGATGGAGAAAGGTAATTCATGCAATTCGCTGTTCAAATCTTGTTCCTTGTCTTTTAGCATCGAGCGCAGGTTACTATGTTGCTACGGAAAGAGAGGATGCGGAGGAGTATCTTCAGTCGCTTGATGAATACGGAAAGAGAGGATGCGGAGGAGTATCTTCAGTCGCTTGATGAAAGGATCCGGTCAATTCAAGAGGTACGCAATTCCTTAGAGGAACAGATTAGAGAATCTTCATGGAGTAAATAATATGAGCGAAGGTCCAAAGATGCCATATGCAAGGGCGGTTAATTTGGCTAACAGATTTATGGCCCTTATAGATCCTCATGTTTTAAAACAGGAGGTTGCCGGCAGTATAAGACGGGGTTGCCGGGAGGTTGGAGATATTGAGATAGTGTGTGTTGAAAACCCACTCCATCCTCTTGGCTCCCTATTTCATAAAGACTATCCAGGCCTGGTGCTTAGTGGTCCGAGACTCAAGCGTTTTAAGTATCCTGCGAGTGGCGTTCAGATTGAGTTGTATGTTACAACAACCTGGGACTACGGCAGGATCCTTGCGATCAGGACCGGGTCGGCATGGTATAGTCATTGCCAATTAGCTACGAATTGGAATCGGTTAGGATGGTGCGGAACGGAGGATGGTCTTAGGCGAAAGAAGGAGTGTGTGAAGAAAGGGAATGTTTGGAAGATCCTTCCGGAGTATGCTGAGAACCCTACTAAGCCTCCGGTATTTAATACGGAAGCAGATTTCTATGGGTTCCTTGGGATCCCGTGGGTTGCACCTGGGCAACGGAATTGGTCAGATCCAACTCCGGATGGACGCTATAACTACTCGAAGTGATGAAAAGGATTAAACTTAACCATGGCTACGAGGCATTAGTTGATGATGCCGACTTTAATAGTCTTAATCAATATAAATGGAGTATAGCCAAGCGCAAAAACATTATTTATGCACAAAGAGCCGGGAAGGATAAGAATGGTCGTAAAGCTCCAATCTTAATGCACGTTCAATTAATGAATTCAAATTTACAGATGCGCACGGATCATATTGATGGTAATGGACTAAACAATCAGAGATATAACTTAAGGCTATGTTCCGCATCTGAGAATGGACTTAATTGCAGAGTTGACTTCACGAAGAACAATAACTTTGACCCTAAGCGGAAAATGTTTAGAGCAAGGATAATGATTAATAGGAAAGACATTCATATTGGATATTTTAATACCTTCATTGATGCGATGGAGGCTAAAAAAAATTATTTACTAAACTTAAAAAAATAAGCTATGAATCAAGAGATTTCGATCTTAAAGGGGAATAACCTTCCTTTGGTCAACGAGGCGATGGAAAGCCTTGAAAAAATGAAAGAATTCTGTCAATTTATACTTGACAGTAGGCTTGTTCCGGATTTGTTTTATGCAAAAATTCCAGGGACAAACGATAGGGATTATACCAAGGGTAATGTTCCTGCACTTATGATGGTTGGCATCCATGGCAGTCAATTAGGAATGCCATTTATGACAGCAATTCAGCAGATTGTCCCGGTGAATGGTCTGTTATCCATTAAGGGTGATGGAGCCAAGAGTTTGATTCTTAACTCCGGGAAGGTTGAACCAGGGACCTGGAAGGAGACGGAGGATGGATCTATTGAGGCCGGCACTTTCGTTGTGACAATCTCAGCACAGAGATCCGACACCAAAGAGAAACTGTCAAGATCATTCTCCGTAACCCAGGCGAAGAAAGCCGGATTATGGGTGACTGATGAGATGATTAAGAGCCAGGATGGATGGAAACACAAGAAGTCAGCATGGTACAAGTTTCCGGAGAGGATGGTGAAATACCGGGCGTTGGGATTTCTTGCGAGAGATCTCTTTCCTGATGTTATGGCCGGATGTTACACAGAGGAGGAGGCCCGGGATATTCCGGTTGATACCACGACCTCAATAGATACTCCGAGTGGTCAGCCGATTATCATTCCTGACAGACAATTTAATCAGGAGAGATCTCAGAATCTCACCAATAAAGCGTCACAGATCATTGACAAGAAGAACGGAGACAAGCCCGGAGTGCAGGAAGCAACAATAGTCTCGGGAGTGGGGGATGCAATGGCCGGCACGAATCAAAGAGTGGTTGACGAGAGGGATATCGCTCCAACGCCTCCGGCACAGAATCAGGAAGGAAGGGAAGATTTGCACTCCGGATATACGGAGGAGGAGATGAAGGCGATGAAGGCCGAGGTACTGCAGGAGATATGTGAGAACATTGAACTGACAAGGAAGGCGATGAATCTGTTTTCCGGGAAGAACACCAACAAAAAGCTCCGGGAGATCATTCTTTCCTATCAGGACGGCACCCTGGCTGATGTGGTATCTAAGTACGAAGCCTCTATGGGACCTATAACACAGCAGCAACAGCAGCAGGAAGCTCCCCCGGAACAGGGACCGCAGGACGATCAGGGATTGCCTCCCATGGAACCAATAGAAACGGGAGATCAGGAGGAGGAGCCTCAGCAGGATATGGGAGCAGGAGGTATGCCTGTAAATACCGGTTTTTACGATCAGGTTGAGATCAAGATCCCAGATCTACCGGAAGAAGGACAAAGGGAGTTTTCTGAAGCTGCGAAGCTCTACGGGGCTTTAAACACCCTCAAACCGCCTATTACTGATAAGCGGTACTTAGAGATAGCCGGTAACATACCGGGTGCGTTGACAAGATTCGGAGACAAGGAGGCACTTTGTAAGAAAGCTCATCCAAGCATAATACAGGAATTACTTGCATGGAACGCCAAGCTGTGATATCTTTGAATCACTCTTACAGTACATTTAACGGAGGGGATCTGTGTCGAGATGGCATGGACCCCTCTTTTTATTAACAATCAATATCATAAACGCTATGTTAGACAAGATGATTATTTTGATCGCAATGGTTTGCCATCAGGCGAACAAGGCCTGGTGTGAGGCTAATGAAGACTTCTCTCAGGTTGATTGGGAGGAGGCCCCCTTATGGCAGCAGGAATCGGCAATTAAGGGAGTGCAGTTTGTCATAGCCAATCCCAATGCAGATCCGGACGCACAACACAACAGTTGGATGGCGGCCAAGGTTGCAGACGGATGGGTGTATGGTCCGGAAAAGGACGCAGAAAAGAAGACTCATCCATGTATTGTTCCTTTTGACAAGCTCCCGGAGCATCAGCAGAGGAAGGATGTTTTATTCCATGCCATTGTAACTTCCTTAACCAAACCCCTATTCAATGCAGTTGTCACCATGGATGATGACGTAAGGGCAGATAAACGACTCCGGGTCAGTCTTGATTCTCAGCTACAGGAACTCAGGAAATGTCCTCCTTCCCGGGAGAGGTCCCTTGCGATCACAAAGCTCCAGGAGGCAATCATGTGGTTAGGGATGGATCTGAAGCGGTTGGATACACCGAACCCGTATCCCAATAGCTACAAGCCGGAGAATACAATCATTGATAAGACGGCCGATGGGCTGAAGCTATGAGTGAGCTAAAGAAGTATAAAATGGGCAGGTGCGCAGTAATTGTCTCCGTTGACGATGGGCTGTGGCACCTGTCTATTTCAACTCCCAATGCGTTACCAAGCTATGCGGAGATGAAAGAGGCCCGTTATACGTTCTGTCCGGATAACATTTTTATGGCAGAAATATTCCCTCCCCGGGATCAGTTTATAAACGTTCATCCATACTGCCGTCACCTATGGGAGATTAATGTTGATAAAAGTAATTACCCCAAATAACTGATATTATGAATTTAGTTGTATTTTCCGGATACATTGGAAATATCCAATACCGCAGGGTGAATGATGAGTTTTCGGTATGTGATTTCTCCCTGGCGTGGTCATACAAGAACAAAGAAAATGAACAGATCACTCACTGGTTTTCATTCAAGGCGTATAATAAGAAGGCCGAATTTGTCAATCAGTACTTTCATAAGGGAGATCCGATTCAGATTACAGGCCACCTTTCCACCGAGAGTTGGGAGACGCAGGAAGGAGAAAAGAGGCTTAAGACCATCGTTGTGGTCGAAAATGTTGAGTTTCCCGTGGGCAAGAAGAAGGAGGGGGCCCCGGGATCAGGAGGCACAGATCAGTCCGAAAGCCCGGCAGCTATTATGGCTCCGGTACATTCGCAGAGTGGAACGCAAATGGCAACGAGTCCGGACGATGCAGACGATCTCCCATTCTAATGCTGACAAGTGGTACAACCTTAACCTGGGTAAGGGCCGGGAATTCATGTTCAAGCATGGAGAATTTTTTGCCATAGAGGTGAGTAATCCCAATGAGAGAAAGAAGTACAGGTTGTATTGCAGAGTCACCGAGGCCCTGATGCAGGATGTGGTATTTAATGATCTCTTGTCATCGGGCCGGTGTGAAGTAATTTTTGAATTAACCCCGGAGGAACGGGAACACATCTATAATAACTGCTATTAACATGAAAGAGGACATTGGAAAATTTCGGACGTTGGCCCTTGCCTTACTGAAGTCAGGCAAATTGACCAAGGCAGACATCATGAGGGCCATGAACATTACTGATCCTACCTATAAGAAGCTGATCAAGGATGATATCAATGAGGTCCGGATACAGGCCTCTATCCTTGCCAAAGTGCAGGATTTTTGCAAGACCTATGCTGTCTATCAGGGGATGGACGCTGATGGGAATCTTCCCCCGGAGATAACAATAACTCCTGCCGCAGGAAAGACCGGCAAAGCAAGTCAGAGGGAATTGGATGATGCCCTTGCCAAGGCTCGGGAATTGATTGATGAGGAACCACCGAAATCATTTGACAAGGATTTTTGGTGTTTGCTCAGGGAGATAGAAAAGAAGCTCCCACGGCACATGAGTATTTCGCTGACCATTAATTCCAAGAAGTGATGGGAGAGCCGTATATTTTTGAGAAGGGGGGAGAAGGAGCGCACCTGACTCAGATCATGCTTTTCAAGCAGCTATGGTTATTGAGCAGCAAGAAGTCATTTGTGTCCGGGATCTTTCTCCGGGAGTATTTTGGAACGGATCTTTTTCTGAACCTGTTCGCTCATGTACTACCGAAAGCACAGAACAAATATCCGTTATTTAAGCATTATGCCCGGAACATCGTTCTGTTAAGCCCGGGAGAGCATGGTTTATGGGACCAAGGTACGGAGGAAGCCAGGATAGCTTACTCATTGGAGATCGAGGCGGCCACCGGAGGGAGAGCCAAGGCTGATTGGGATAAACTGAAGGCATTGGAGGCCTCCCTGAAGGAGGAATACAAGAAGGTGTTCCCTACAACCATTGGAATGATCATCGGAGTGAAGTACTCCCCGGAGGAGGTGGCAGCTAAAATTGGGAAGCTCAACCGGCAATATTGGGAGGAGTTAAAGAAAAATGGGGGCCGCTAAAGGGTCCCCATTATTTTTGTGCCTATCCACAGAATGAATTTTGTCAGCAGATAGATCAGGCCGCATCCGGCAAGCACTATCAGGATTATCCATCCCAGGCAAGCCCCACGGGATCGTTCATGAAGTGGTACCTCATACGGATCGGGTGGCGGGTTCTTTAAATAGAGTGGGTTTCGGGTCATAGCGTATGTATAAGAAGTCTGTATTAGGATCAAAGTCTCTGTAAATTGTCCACAGCTTTAAGGTAAGCAGTTGTTTGATCATTCCAAAGATCATGACACATCCATCCGATGTGATTCTATTGTAGGGATTCGCCTGTTTGAAGTACTGTTGTCTTTCTTCTCCCGTTAAAATAAATAGTTTGCGTTCATACTCCTCCCGGGGGATTGGAGTCCTTATCAGTTGTTTTTTCAATGAAGTTTACAACACAGTCCATATCAACTTTAGCATTGTCCATCATAAATTGAATCATAAACTCGGTTGATTTATCTTCATCATCACAATATTGCCATGCTGCAAGAAGTTTGTTTCTTGTTAGTTCTTTCATTGCTCGTTAGTTTTAATCCAAAAGTTCAATTTCCTTTATACCCCACCATTTACAATCATCCCATTTATATTCTCCAATTACATCACTGGGATTATACAATTCAGATAGCCATTTCAGCCCCTTTTCGTGTTTTATGAATACTCAAAGTGTATGATGCCGATTCGTGAATCATTGGATTATAAAGTGCTTGATAGAGTGTCATTGCTCGTTCTCCTTTCTATTTTTGATTACATCTGGAAAGTTAAATACTGCATATTCAGAAGCAAACTTTGCTACTGCAATGTCTCTTGCTCTTGCCGCATCCTCCTCTGTTTTAAAGCATCCAAGCGATCTGGTTTTACCCCGTTCATGACAATATGCAGTGATAAGCCCGTCAGGTCGCACGGAAACACCCCAATATTTGGATGTTTTCTTTTTCTTACCATTATTAATCCTATTTCTCTGGTTGGCAGAGTAGGTGCATACTCTTAGGTTAGACCGCTGGTTGTTAAGTCCATTATGATCTATGTGGTCAACACACATTCCTTTCGGGGTACTTAAAATTAACTTGTGCATATAAACGTTAATATGCTTTTTACGTTCTGAATCCCAAGCACACATTTTGGCATATTCGCCCGTACCATTTTTAGTATAGCTCCATTGATATTGATTAAGAAAATCAAAATCACTATCGTCCACTAATGCTATCTTGCCTCGTGATAATTGTATCTCCTTCATTTCTCGTTATTAGCCCAGTAGTTAAAGAGTTCATCTATGGTTTCAAAAATTAAAATTGATAATGGCTTCTCCCAATAAGTTTTACCATCTTCTACATACTCATCAAACTCGTTAAAAAACTCCTCAGAGCGAAACCACTTTGTAAATGCTTTCGGGTAGTAGTGTTCGCTGATGAGGGCGGTGAGGTCGGAAAGAAGTTCATCCTGCTTCGCTTGCTGGATTTGATTATATAACACTTCCTTTTTAAGCTCTTTACTTAATGGAAATTGCTTCTCTGCAAACTCCCTTATCGCTGCTGCTGATTTATCTGTCATGGCTCAACCTCCTCACTGCCCGATTCCAGTGCGAGTTTCTGCTTCTTGATATATTGATGAATATCCCATGCGTTTACAGGCGAGACCTGTAACATGGAAGCCCAGTGCCTTGCAATTTCTTCTGTCACCGGGTTGATTGCGTAAATGGCTCCTGAGCCCAAAAAGCGAGTAAATGTTGGATGCTCATTTGTCTCAGGTACATCAACTCTAAGCATATTAGTGCCAGCAATGTTTTGTTCGGAACATTTTCCGGCAATCTGATTGTGTCCAAACAATTCAATAATTGCCCATGCCTCAAATTTTGTTTCTTCTGTCATCATTTTTATCGTGTTTTACGGGCGATATACACCATCGCCGGAGTTTAATGCTTCTTGTATGCTGTCGGGCAAGCCCCGGTATTTACACTTCTTGCACCTCTCGCTCACCATCTTCTCTGCAAGTCGCTGGGCGTGGAGGGTGGCAAATACGTGCATAACTGAAAATATTAGCTCCCTCGCTTCAAGCGGTATGGCGGGATTATTTTCCATATTCCGATAAAATTCGTAAGCATTATCAAAAACTTGTTTTGCAGATATCTCCTCCGCACCCTCGGCGGGAGGTAGGGGATGCTCAGCAAGGTAAATGTCCGCTGCCTTTTCAGGGGATATGATTTCACCCGTCCCCCATTTGCGTCTCGTCAGCCACTTATCATAGGCTATTAATTCTTCTCTGTTCATCTTATATTAAGTTTTGATTTTACTTTATCCCAATAGATATCAGTCTGAGGTCCGGAGCCATTCCATCTCCGGGCAATGGTTTCCCAATCATTATGGGAGTACTGCCGGGCGTGATCGTAGAAGACCTCCCGGGCCTTACTGAAGTCATACATTTCGGCAAGGAGATAGTTCTTTCCCGTCCGCTTATTAAAGTCATCCAACTTGCATGGTCTGATCTGTAGTCCCCCGGTAGCTTGCTCCTTTGGGTTGTACGCCATGGTATCACAATGTGACTCCACATAGAAGATGGCTTCGATGAGCGGGTCAAAATTGGGAGTTAGTGGTTCCGGGGCCACAAGGAGGATCTCCGGTCGCATAGATGGCGCATACACAGAAAGTGTTGCGGTTAGAAGTAAGATTGTCAGTTTTGTTCTCATGTTCATAGCTTTAAGTGAAAACATCACACACGAAAACCTTTCCCTCCCCCAGGTGGTGAGTCATCCACCCTTTATATTGCGTATTTGGTCATACTTTGCGTATAACATCTGTAACACGCTTTTAGTTACCTCTCTGTCGTCTGATAGCGGTGCCGACCGATATTTGGCTTCAAAGTGGTATATGAGATGTTTGAGATTTGGCGCAATGACAACCATCAACTCACATCCTTCCACAGTCCATGGCAGGGGAGGCCGAACAAAGAAGGCGGCCACGAAGGGACCGTTGGGATAGTTGATGGTGTAGAATTGGGTCCATTTCTTATCCTGAATATGCCTGTGAATCTCCTCAATCAGTCCACTTAATTTGAGGTCTGAGATAAAGTCGAAGACGGCCACATCATCATCATTGATAATGATAATATTTGTGACAGGCATATCAATGCTGCCGTATTTCTGTGGGTGTTCCATTGCTACCGATTGTGGGGTCCTGAAGTAAAGTCTCCGTTATCAACCTTTCTCCGGACCATCATTGGCTCCTGCATATATTTCCGGAGACTGTCAACCGGCACCTCAAATATTGCATCATTTTGAGTGATGAAGTCAGCGTATTGGTGTTGTGAGAGTATGCGTCTGATTTCTTTCAACGTCAGGGTGCGTTGGGTTTGCTTGCTGTCTATCCACAGGTCATATGACACAACTTCATTCTCCTTCCGGAGAAACAGATAAACGATGGTTGTCTTTTTCGGTTGTATGGGTTCCCCCTGCCGGGGGAGGAGT
>JAGVVH010000449.1 GCA_019135895.1 Bacteroidota bacterium
AAAAGAAATGACTTCTGGAAAAAACGTGCCGGGTTACAAGCCGCCCAAACGGAGAAAGAGAGGTATTCACCCGAAGAGTTTGAAATAAACTCCAGAGAAACCAGAGACTTAATCAGTGTCCGATATGCTGACGCCTTCAGAAATAGATCAGTTCAGGCAAGAAAAGAGAGAAGCGAGCGCTTGACTTAGAAGAAGGAATTGACAACAATAAATGGTTTGTTCATAATTACTATAAAGAGGGATCACCTTATGGCAGTAAAGTATCAGACAGCGACGGAGAAGCCTTACGGTATAATCCCGGACGAAATTCCGGAGTATATAGTCCAACCGTCGTCACACAAGAAAAAGGCGGCACGATCGACGCGCCGAACCGCAAAATCCGCACACCGCACGACGTCGCGCAAATAACGGCGCAATACCTGAAATAATATCCAGGCGAACATCTATTATCAATCTAAATTAGCGGTTGTTGAAAAGGCTTCTGAGCTTCCGTTTGACGCGATGGAAGATGCCAGAGGTGTCTTTTTCAGAGGCAAGATGTATATCGTCATTGAGAACATCACGGGCACGGAGGATGCAAACGAGGTCATTTTTCACGAGATGGTCGGGCACTTTGGGTTGAGAGGTTTTTTCGGTAGCACTCTCGATTCCGCTCTTGATGATATTCATTTACATATCCCCTTTAGCCGACAGTATGCTACAGGATGAAGAAAAAACATCCACGGTTCAACAGCCAAAAAACAAAAGCCGTGCTTGGAGTCTGGCTTCTGGGCTACAATTGCCCAGGGTCTCAGGATCAAAACTCGGCTTCGAGAAAAGGCCCTAATTATTCAGTCTGGAGGACGAACAGCTCCTCATATTCCTCACAACATACCCGAAGGCAAGGTGGGCAAACCGGAGGTTCTTTCCGGAAGTCAGACTGAAAACTCAAGCCTTAGAAAACTACTCCTGCACGTCCCTCGTGCTACCGATTCCGGTAAATCAGCCCCGTTTGTTGACGTTAGTAACAAAGACCGGGCTAACGACAACTGGCAGTCGGGTGAGAGTAGTTCTTCTGAAAATAATATAGCACCTTCAAAGGAATCTGTAAACAAGAAAAGCCGTGACCTTGCCTCCTGATGCCGTTTCGACGGCCTTCTGCCAGACTTCTCTCTGCTGTTCGGGTTCAAGGCGAGCGAGTGGACGTGTTTGGCGTTCCGATGTTGGGGTTTGTAACCCGTGGGTGACAAATTAGCAGGATGGCTTAACCGTCCCGACATGGGGGCTGAGGTTAAATTCAAAAACTACCTCCGGTCGTCGCGTGACCCCCGATACCGGTTTATCGGTGCCCTTTCCTACCGCCGGAGACAAGAACCGGGCCGACGATAGCAGGCGCTGGGACAAAGGTAGCTTATAAATTGTTAATAACTCATCTTCGGTATAAAACTCGCTGCCGAAGATCTTGAACAAAAGCTGGTCATGGAGACCACATTTCAACCGTAGCGTCTAACTTCCCACCCTGCCAGCTTTATTTATGATATAACTCTTGATTACAATCTTGTCAATTGGGTTCTATTTACCGTTAATAAAAAAGAAAAGACCCCCCTGAATGACCCGCATAGTATTTTATTTATTTAATAAAAATGAATAGTGTATTATGTTAACAAAATAAGAAAAATGAATTTCAGATATGAACGGTTAGATCTATCGCAGAGGCTTCTCGAAATGCATTCACGAATATTTCTGTTCAGAACTTTCACCTTGTTATTCGTAATTCTCTTTCTAGCGTGTGCCAGCATCCCCACTTCCAAAGCCGCCATCCGCACAGTAACCGGTACAGTCACTAAAATAGTTGATGGCGATACAGTTCACCTAACAACGCCGGAACAGACCAAACTCAAAATCAGACTATACGGAATAGACGCTCCCGAGACTGACAAAAGCAACAACAAGACAGGTCAAATTAATAAACCTGGTCAACCTTATGGTGAAGAATCAATGAACGCTCTGGCAAATAAAATCATGGGCAAAAAAGTAAAGGTTGATATTCTTGACATCGACAAGTACCGGCGTATGGTGTGCATGATTTATCTGGATGACAGGAATATAAACCTGGAGATGATCCGGGACGGTTATGCCGAGGCTTTTGTGGAATATTTAAAGCCTCCTTACCGGGAAGAATTTCTTGCCGCAGAGCGCGAGGCACAGTCTGCCAGGAAAGGAATCTGGTCGCTGCCGGATTATGAGAGGCCGAGAGTTTATCGTAAAAGATTAAAGATTAGTGGAGGAGAGTAAATAGATTTAGTAAACGAATTTAAATAGGGTGAAGATCTTGAAAATTGATAAACTTAAAAATTACAAAATCTGGAATCCATCAAAGGATGTTATCATTATAACCTATAATCCGGAACAGCGACGATTATATGATAATAATGACAAGCAATGCATCTATGAGCAATTTGAAAGACAGGTAGGGATCAACAAAGGAAACTTTGTTGAAATGGTCGCCAAAAAATATTTTGTCGATAAGGGATATTGCGTCGAAAGTTTCTACTATCTGGTGAGAAACCGCACCAAGAGAGAAGGTATGAGAGGTTTTCATAAAATCATGGTGGTCTTTGGGGAGGCCCAAGTCAGACAATGCATAGCAGAAGCTGATGCAACTTTTCTTTCATACGGCAAGAAAAGCGCCGCTGGCGATCCGGATCTTTTCGTTTACAGGAATGGATCAGCAAGGGATTGTTTTTTCGTGGAAGTGAAGGAAAACGACCCGATTCAGCCGAATCAACATATTCTTTTCCCAATAATTGAAAAGTATTTATGTCCCGTCTATATAGCAAGGGTCAGAAATATAAACACCAATATTTAAAATAGCAAACCCCATCAATCGCGTTTTACAGGCAAAGAATTATTTTTATGGCTGAAAAACTGGGCACCAAAGAAATAGTCACCGCTGAAGAATTGCTCATGTCCGAAGTAATCCAAATGGAGGCGCTAATCAATATCCTGGATAGGAAAGGCATAGTTTCCAAGCAGGAACTGCTGGAAGAAATGAAAACTATTCAAGCCAAATTACCTGTAAAACCAACCTAGACACTGCCTGTTATGACACCCATTGAATCCATCTACGAAATACGATCAGCCGTCATTGATCTCCAGCGATACCTGAACAATAAGAGTCCTGTGGTTGTACATAGGGCGCAAGAAAGATATGAACAGTGTGTGGACAGGTTTTTCAGGGAGAATGTAAATCACGTCAAACCGGAGCAGAGGTTACAATGTCTTGATGACTCAAATTACTTTTTAGAATTGATGAATACCATATTAGAAGATTACTACGAAGCGTCAGGTTGATATAATGTCCATTCATATCATTTCCAATTAAATAAGGAGAGAAAAGATCTGGAACCAGGAATTGTTCACTACCTCAAGACACAAAGAGAGCAGACTGGTTTCGCTTGAATGACAAGTCAAAAAAACCCCCTCAAATCATCCAGACCTTGAAGGGGTTTTTCCTGCGTTAACAGATCATGTTTTATTTAGCGGAGCTTAAGCATCCTTGTTTTTATGATCTTGTTACGATACTTCTTAGCTGACAATAACTTTTACTGCGTTAATAACCGGGTTGGTGAACAGGGCCATCAGGACGGCATAAAGAGCGAACACACCAACCACCTCGCCGACATACATCTTTTCATATTTACGTTTCAGAGAAACCATGATCAACCCGCCGACAATCAGGCATCCCAACTGGAAGAAGGGGAAATTGGTTGTTCCTGCTGCCGCGTATTCAGCAAAGCTGAAAGTTGCCGTAATCATAATAACTGCCGCTGCTACGATGATTGTTCCTAATGTTTTTTTCATGATCTGTTACCTCCTTGAGGGTTATTTGTTTATTTGCCTTTATATTAATGAAAATAGCGTGCCAACTTTTCAAGAAAATAAATAAAGATTGTAAAGTATTGATATTTGATATGAATTGGAAACAAAGATGACCTGCAATATTTATCTCATATGTTCTTTTTCCTCTATTTGTTTCAATGAAATGTTTAAAGGGTTGAACGATGTGTTGAAATAGTATGGCGACCACCCGGATAGACTGGTATGATAATTATTAAGGGAACTACTAACGATGGATGACGAGGTTATTTTAAATTACCTAGAAGAATTGGCCGAAAAACTGGAAATATTAGTTCGTGATGAGAATATAAACCTTGATGATGTATCCAGTTCCGGCGGCCTATGTCTTGTTGAAGGTCAATATATTCTGATTCTTAATTCCAAGACCACTGTGCAGGAAAAGATTCAGGTGGCGATAAAGGCGCTGCGGCAATTCGACTTGAATGATGTTTATGTGAAACCTCTTATAAGAGAACTGTTGGATAAAATATAAAAGGATCTTAAATGCCCATCCACATCATCCCCATAAATAAACTCAGTGCCGGTGCTCTAAAAGGAGTCATAGAAGAATTTATTACACGAAGCGGAACCGACTACGGGACAGTGGAAGCCCCCTTGGATACTAAGTTCAGGCAGGTCAAGAATCAGCTGAAGAACGGAACGGCTGTTCTTGTGTTTGATGACCAGACGGAGACTACTAATATATTTCTGGCCTATGATCCGGTGCTTAAGGAGATTGACACTGGAAATACTGACAGGCATTGATTAATAAAAGAAAAAATGTATAATTAATTTATCAAGCATAAAAACCACTTAGGAGGATACTAAATGAACAAATCTGATTTGATCGAAGAAGTAGCAAAGGTAACATCAACCAAGAAAGCCGCAGGTGAAGCTGTAGACGCAATGATTGCAGCCATCCAGAAATCACTCAAGAAAGGCAATTCTGTAACACTGGTGGGATTCGGGACATTTGATGTGAAGAAGAGAAAGGCCCGCACAGGCAGAAATCCCCAGACAGGCAAGGCCATTAAGATAGCAGCCAAGAAGGTTCCCGTATTTAAAGCCGGCAAAGGTCTGAAAGACGCTGTAAAGTAAAATTGTTCAAATGCTATTCATAAGGAGCTGCCTGTCATACTGATGGGCGGCTCTTTTTTTATTAGGGACATGACATCTTAGTAATATTTAATTGACATATAATTTTTCGTTTTTTATATTTAGCAAAACAACAAACAAGAGAACCGTATCATGTCAGAAAAAACCACTCCTTATATCGATGATTCTGGAAACGTAATAATCCCCTTTAATTCAGATCCTAAATACCACTTCTGGAAAGATGGCCAGCAGTTGTCAGTGACCTTGCAGGAGATGAAAATAAATGAAGACGTTTGGAAGAGGCACACTGGAAAACCGTTTCCTGGTGATGCGGCTTGAACCGAAGGTGTATTTGTTGCCGGTGATAGAAGTTCGGAGGGATAACAGATGAAGAAACTATTCAGTGTCCTTTTTGCAATGACGATCCTTATTGTCATTTCTTTTTCTGTCACTGATAATGCATTCTCTCAAAGCATGATACAAAAGATTGGCAAGAGGTGTCCCTTCGGATACACTTCTGACGGCAGTTATTGCAGGCCGTTAGCCGGTGCCAAAGAAGTGATTGCCAAGCTAGGGAGACGATGTCCTTTCGGATTTACTTCTGATGGTGATTATTGCCGCAGGATACAAAGCAAGCCGACACAGGTTATTCAGAAGGTTGGGAAGAGATGCCCGAAAGGTTTTACGTCTGATGGAGATTACTGCCGATCACTGAATTAGTTTTTACAATAAAGTTCATCGTAAAATAGAAACATAAATTTTTTAAGCACAACTTCCTGTTATCTATATGACATCAATATTGAAAATTGTACTGTCTTGTAACTGGTAAGTCTCAATTTTCTTTTCTTTCATTTTATGCTAAATTTCACTCGGATTCATTGATTTTTATACTAATGTCACTCATATAAAAAGATTGGAAACAACGGAATATGAAATCAAGCCAAAAAGTTAAGTTAGGATTTTTGATTATTCTTTATTGCACTCAGTGGGGATGTGTTACGATGTCTCTTAGAGGCGCATTAGTTGAGAGAGGTTATTCATACAATGAAATGAGTCCTCACGCTACAATTAAATACTGCGGTCAAGAAACAATCAAAGATAAATTATACTATTATTATTTAATTTATAGTAAACCGTTTAGTCGTTCTTTACTTTATACTACCGCCTCGTGTGATTCTGATCGAATTATAGAAATACTCTTGCCGATTGATACAGAAAAAGGTTTAAAAGCATTTTTACGAGAAACCAATTTACAAAAAGCATGTATCGATCAACCCGCCGAAATTCATTATGGGAACGTAAATGAGCTGAAGAAACAAAAACCTGTTTCAACGAGTTATCCCAATAATATATTCTTCGATACACCAAAACCATGGTTAAGTGATGAAGTAAAAGTCTATTATCAAGTTATTTCTGAAGATCATAATATTCGTTTCGTTGATGTAATAATAGATAGTTCGGATCTGAAATTTGTTTGTCGTAGTAAAGGAAAATATATTGCTTCTTTTGCTCTCTTTCCTTTTACACTGGTTTTAGATGTTGGAGTGTTGCCGATTTCACTCCCATTATTTTTAATATGGGCAAGTGGTCCTGGAGTATAAATTGAGAAACAAAAAATAAATCATGTTCTTGCTTGGATTATTCGAGATGTATGAATTTCACCTTTCAACCTGTAATCATCAATTCAGACGACTGTTTAATATTGTCGATAAGTAGGTAGCGGCAAGAACTTGAGATATAAACAAAAGTTGTGTTTAGGAAGATAGGTGGTGTATCCACCGGTTGAGAGTTTCCCGACAATAAGCCGGTAAAAATAAAAGGAAAGGATACACACACCATGAAAAGAGATAACGTAGTAGCGATTAATAAGCAAGAGACTTTTATAGATGATCCATTAACAGGGATATTACGACAAG
>JAGVVH010000525.1 GCA_019135895.1 Bacteroidota bacterium
GAATCCTACCGGGCGCGCCAGAATAGAAAGAAACAAGGGCCCTTAGCTCAGCTGGTAGAGCAACTGACTCTTAATCAGTAGGTTGTCGGTTCGATCCCGACAGGGCTCACCAAAATACAAGCCGTTTCGCATAGTTAGCGACGCGGCTTTTTTTATTTGCTAATTCATGCATCCGCTTGTAGATCTGCGTGAGAATTTCTCTGTCGTGCCAATTCATATACCGAAATAGCCTCACGTTCGGCAGTACCAATGCTATGCAAATATATTTCAGTCGTTGAGATATTTTCATGACCGAGTATCTTCTGAATAGCCCTAATTGGCACATTGTTGTTTTCCATCATCGAAGCACCAGCATGCCTCAATGCATGGAAACGAAAATATTTAACCTCTGCTTTTTCACACAGATTCGACATAATATCCTTTCTGTCTGTATATGGTCCGAAGACTACCTTGCCAGTCCTCCTGCTCTTGTAGGTATGCCAGAAGACCCATGGCTTAGTTGTGTCGCGTACGGCATACATTTTACTCAATACCTCGTAAAGTGTGTCAGTCATAGGCACCCTACGGGGTGTCAAGTTGCCACCTTTCTTCTTGCGAGTGTATAATACAACGATTTTATTGTCTAAATCTACATCATTCCATATCAGGCGATTGATTTCACCAACCCTAGCCAGTGTTTCTCTGACCACCCAGAGGTAGTTTTGAGTATCGGGATCGGCCACTTGGATCAGCTTATCAATATCTTGTGATGCCGGAACATATTTGATCTTCTTTTCAACTGGCAGAAATTCAAGCCCTTGAGTTGGGTTAACATCAATAAGCTCTCTTTTTTTACCATAGTTGAACACGGATCGAAGATAACGCAAATCTTGGTTTGCGGTGCATGCTGATTTTTTACTGCGCTCAAGGATAAATTCCTGCACCATTTCCTTTGATATCTCCCGGCATTTCAAGTTCCCCCAGTGTCTTATCCATCTCCGTGCATTATAGAAGAAATCTCTATAATGACACTCCGAATTATAGGCCTTCACATGATCCATTTTTTTATTGACCAATCCTAAGAAGTCCATGTCTGTTTGTGTCTTCGACATCGTTTCCTGTTTCGGATTTGAGATTTCCTCCTTTCTTCTTGCTTCCGCTTGCAATGCATCTCTTTTTGTTTTGTATCCGGCACCTGCGTATCGGATTCCGTTCTTGGTGAAGTCGTACCTCCATCTCTCCTTTCTGTGTTTTCTTTTTTCTAAATATACGCTCATAAAGGTCCTCCTTGGCTGGAAAAACGAGAGAACCCCCGAGCTTCTTGCCACCCAATATTTTCCAATTTTTATAAACCCAACTCTGGCTTTTTCGGAAATATTGAGCGACCTCCTCAATATTCATCATATTGGAATATTTAATTTTGTCAACATATAATAAATTAATCATATTAAATAATCTCCTCTATAGATGAATTATTGATGATAAATAGAATTTTGATCGGAAGTTCTCGGTCGTTGCCGATTAAATGAGATGATCCCAGTGATCTTCTCTGCAACATATAAACGATGCCAAGCAAAGGCTTTCCTGATGCTCCTAATAATTTTTTTATATTAGGCGGAAATAGATGAAAACAACGTAATTACATCATGTTATGCATATACAAATGAAATATGCTAATTGCCGGATAAGCATTGAAAGATTACTAATAATTATTTTGACATATGGTGAAATTATATTGACTATATGATGAGTATATTCTAAAAATTTACAAAAATGATCACGCAGGAGGGAATAATGGGAAAAAGAGATGCAAAAGCAATTGCTAAGATATTATCTGATTTCTACAAAGAAAATTTTTATGGAAAAGAAGATTCAAAATATCGGATAAAAAAGGCACAAGTTGCAGATCTCGCCGGAGGATCTGAATTATCGAGTGATTTAGTGAAAGAAATCAGAGATGAACTAAGGAAATTAGGTTATGTCTGGGTTAAACTTGTTGATGAATATATTGTTCTTGAAGAAGGGCCTTTACATAGGTGCCGGGCTGTAAAAAAGGATATGATTAAAGAATTGACGAAGGAAAAGAAGAATAAAAAGAAGAGATGAATCACCGTAGTTCAGCATATGCTGAATAATTAGGTTGAATGAACAAGTCAAAAAAATCACCATATATTAACCAATGGTTGATTTAAAGAAAACTCATAATTGAATAAGGGTCTATCTTCATATTGAATAGAGTAATTATAATGAACATATATACTTATACTATATGTTATAGTATGTGTATAGTGTTGCAGTGTTGCACGAAATAAACGGTAATTTAATTTTAATACAGGAGTTATTATATGAAAAAAAAGAATAAAAAGGGAAATGATGCACCATTGTTTTTGACAAAAAAAAGTGAAAATGGTCATTCATTGTCAAATTTACTGCAACACTGCAACGGTGTCACTTTAAAGCAATATTCTAAAGAAAAAGGATTGCCAGTTTCTTTTTTGAAGGAAATTGGAATAACTAAAAAAATGATTAGAGAAAAACCAATTTTAAAAATCCCTTATCAAAATGAAAACGGGGTTACGATTGCTAATCGATATCTTATTGAACTTGAAGGTAAAGATCAATATGTGTGGAAAAAGGAAGCAAAGCCTCTTCTGTATGGTCTTGACCAGATAAATAAAGCCATTGAAAAGAATTATGTAATTTTGGTCGAAAATGAAAGTGATTGCCAGATTCTTTGGCATCATAAAATCCCGGCAATAAGTATTCCAAGCGGGACTACTTGGGAAGAAAACAGGGATGCCCAGCATCTTTTAAAAATCAAGAAAATATATTTATTAAGGGGGAAAAAAGATGGTGTAGATAGCACCACTGCTGAATTAAGTAAGTCTGCAATAAATGATAGAATAAAAGTGTTACAAAATAGCGCATTCAAAAATTTAGCAAAAATGCACTTGCAGGAGCCGGATGAGTTTAAGGCAATAATTAAAGAAGCTTTTGATTCTGCAAAATCATTGAAATTTTATATCAGAGCGAAACAAAGAGAGGAACTATATGAAAATGCAAAAGAAATTATTAATGCCGAGAATATCATGGATATGTTTGTTGAAGACATCAAAAAGAAAGGGTTGGTTGGTGAAGAAAAACTAGTAAAAGGGTTATATTTGGCGCTAACAACACGTCTCTTTGATGATCCTGTATGTGTCTACGTGAAAGGAAACTCAAGTACAGGGAAATCGCATACTGTGGCTTCTGTACTTAAATATTTTCCACAGCAAGCGTATTATGAATTAACGTCTGCATCAGAAAAATCCTTGATCCACTCAAAGGAGAATTTTAAGAACCGCTTCATTGTATTATTTGAAGCGGCTGGAATAGGATCTGCATTTTTAGACACTCTTATTCGCACTCTAATCAGCGAAAAAATAATCAAATATGAAGTCAACGGCAAAACAATCACTAAAGAAGGCCCCACAGGCTTTTTAACGACCACCACAAGTGAGTCTCTCAGAAACAAGGAAAACGAAACCAGATATATACCATTTGTATCTGATGATTCCGTTGAACAAAACGCAGCAGTCATACTAGCTAAAGCCAGAAAAGTTAAAGAAGGAAGTGGCAAGCAGATTTATGATTGGGGGAAATGGTTAGCATTTCACGAGTGGTTAGCATTATCGAAAACTAAATATGCAATACCTTATGCTGTCAGCTTGGCAGAATTGACTAATTGCGATAAGTCGAGAATCAGAAGAGATATTGATGCAGTTCATAATCTCATAGGTGCTCATGCGGTCATTCATCAAAAAAATCGAAAAATAAATTCTGATGGCATTGTCATTGCCAATAAAGAAGACTATTCAGTGGTCTATAAATTAATTTCTAAAGCATTGTCATCAACAATATCAGCCAGCCGTTCTGATATTGAAATAGTCAGAGAAGTAAAAAGAGCCTTGAAAGAATCCCAAAATGATTCCATCTCGATGACCGAATTAGCAAAGCGGCTCGGCGTGGACAAAGCTACAGTGAGTCGTAACCTTGAAAGCCCGATTTCCAAGGGATATATAGTCAATAAGGAAACTAGAAAAGGGAAGCCAGCAAAACTAACTATTGGGAAACCTATTGAAGAAGATATAAGGATTCTTCCTTCACCAAAGAAACTTTGGGCATATATCGAGGAAAGAAAAATGAAGAAGAAATGATCTTCATATATTTGTGAGTGAAAGTGGCTTATTTTGTGATTTTTAAGATAATGTATGTAAACATAAAAATAATTTTCTTAAAAATACTGGTTCATTCAGGTTGCTTTGACTGCATTCCATCTTTCTATTAATTCATTTGGAAATATATTGTCAATCTCTCTCTTTTTATTAATCTATCATGAATTATGATTGACTAATTCTATGAACTGGGTGTATTTTTAAGTAGTTATTTTCATTTTTCAATCAAATAATGTTCAAAAGTTAATACGGCTAAGCATATACCTATGAACTTAACGCCTTATCATGCAAAGTATTTTGCTTATGAACTAACCAAGCGCTGTGCCTCTAATAGTCTTGAGAAATTAACTTCAACACTATCCAATGCTCAAGTTGATCTCAATCCTCATCAAATTGAAGCAGCTCTTTTTGCATTCAGGTCGCCACTATCCAAGGGTGCAATTTTAGCTGATGAAGTTGGTTTAGGTAAGACTATTGAGGCAGGGATTGTTCTTTCCCAAAAATGGGCAGAGAGAAGACGAAAAATATTACTCATCGTTCCGTCTAGTTTACGCAAACAATGGAATTCAGAATTACAAGAAAAGTTTTTCTTACCATCAATTATATTAGAGACAAAATCGTTTAATCAATATATTAAAAATGGAAATCTTAATCCCTTTGATCAAGTAGATATGATAGTTATCAGCTCATATCATTTTGCTCGATCCAAAGCTCCGTATATAAAACAAACCCAATGGGACTTAGCGGTCATTGATGAAGCACATCATCTACGCAATGTCTATAAAACAAGCAATAAAATTGCTCGTGAAATAAAAAATGCTTTGAGTAAAATCCCCAAAATATTACTTACAGCAACGCCATTACAAAATTCATTATTAGAATTATACGGGTTAGTTAGCGTGATTGATGATCATGTATTTGGAGACCTAACAAGTTTTAAGGTTAATTATTCCAAAGTATCAAAAGAGCAAGATATATTTGAAAGCGAACTGGGTTTGGTGGAACCTAAACAGGAAATGTTCACAGATTTGCGTAATCGTTTAAAGCCGATATGTACGCGGACGCTCCGCCGACAGGTGCTCGAGTATATAAAATACACGAAACGTATTCCGCTTACGCAAGACTATGTGCCTACGGAACAAGAAATTGAATTATACAATGGTATGTCCGAATATCTTCAACGTCCAACACTCTTTGCACTTCCTTCAAGCCAAAGACAATTAATCACCCTTATTTTAAGGAAGTTATTAGCATCTTCCTCTTTTGCAATCGCGAGCACACTAATCAGCATCATATATCGACTTACAATGCTTATTGAAAAAGCAGAAAATCAAATAACTGATAAAGAATTGGGAATCGAAGATATTGGTGAAGATTTTGAGAATTACGAAGAAGTCGCTGATGAGTGGAGCGATGAGAAAGAGGATGTTTACGAAAAGAAAAAAAAGAAAAATGTTTATTCAAAAGAAGATATCGCTTTAATGAAACAAGAAAAGATTACACTTGAAAAATATCGCGATCTAGCAAAGAAAATTTGGAAAAATTCAAAAGGAGATGCATTGCTGATTGCCCTCGAAAAAGGGTTTGAAATGTCTGCGGAACTCGGTGCTAAGAAAAAAACAATTATTTTTACCGAGTCAAGAATTACTCAGGATTTCCTGCTGCGATTACTTTCTGAAAATGGATTTGAGAATAAAATAGTTCTATTTAACGGTTCCAATAATGATGACAAGTCAAATATCATATACGAAGATTGGCTAAACAAGCATAGAAATACAGACAAAGTTACTGGTTCCAAAACAGCAGATAAGCGTGCTGCTATTATAGATTATTTTAAAGATGACGCAGAAATTATGATTGCTACCGAAGCTGGTGCAGAAGGGGTCAATCTTCAATTTTGCTCACTTCTAATCAATTATGACCTGCCTTGGAATCCTCAACGCATTGAACAGCGAATAGGGCGTTGTCATCGGTACGGACAAAAATATGATGTGGTTGTGATTAATTTTGTTAATCGTAAGAACGCAGCGGATCAAAGAGTTTATGAACTGTTGGATGAAAAATTTAGTTTATTCAAAGGTGTCTTTGGGGCGAGTGATGAAGTATTGGGAAGCATCGAATCCGGTGTTGACTTTGAGAAACGCATTGCGGCAATTTACCAGTCATGCCGAACTGAAGATGAAATTAATACTGCATTTGATGCTCTTCAAAATGAAATGGATGAAAGCATAACAAATAGCCTAAGAGATACTCGTCAAAAACTTTTAGAGAATTTTGATTCTGAGGTCCATGAGAAATTAAAAGTTAATATTAAGGAAAGTCAATTATACCTGGATTGCTATGAGCGTTGGTTGTGGGATATCACTCGTTTTTATCTTGAGGATAATGCATATTTCTCCGAGCATGGATATTCCTTTATGCTAAAAAGCAATCCTTTCTCTAATGAAGAGATTCATCGTGGGCCATATCGTATAGGCAAAAAAATTGAAGATGCTCATATTTACCGGCCAGGACATCCTTTAGCGCAAAGCATTCTTAATGAAGTTAAAAAAAAGCACATAAATGAAGCAACATTGGTTTTTGATTATTCCAATAATCCAAGCATTATATCGGTATTAAGGCCGTTTATTGGTAAAAGCGGATTTATGAAAGTGAGCAATTACACTATTGAAGCGCTTGAAGCTGAAGATCATGTGCTAATTTCAGCAGTTGATGAGAAAGGAAATGCTATTGAACAGGATATTGCAAAGAAATTATTCTCACTCGCTGGTCATGTGCAAAAGACTGATGCAATGATAACTGATGTTGAAAAAAGGAAACTCGATAATATTGAGAAAGAAACAATAAATGTAATATCTTCTAATAGCGCGGAAAGAAATAGTGAGTTCTTCGAAGACGAGATCGACAAATTAGACAAATGGGCTGAAGATATGAAGAAAGCCTTAGAACTTGATCTTAAAAAAATGGATATTGATATTAAAACAGCTAAAACAAACGCAAAGAAAATAGTCGAACTTGAAGAAAAAGTAAAGGAGCAACGCCAGATAAAAGAAATGGAAAAAAAACGCAATGAATTACGCAAGAAACTTTATGATGCTCAAGATGAAGTTGATGCAAAGAAGGAAGATTTAATTTCACAAATCGAAAGCAAATTGAAACAGCAAGCAGAGATAAGAGAGTTGTTCACTGTTCGCTGGAAGATTCATTAGCAAAACAGGTATGGAGTGAAATTTGTATGACAGAGCCAACAATTATTTGTCCCAATTGTAAAATTGAGATCAAGCTGACAGAATCGCTTGCGGCCCCATTAGTACAGGCTACACGAAAGCATTATGAGCAGCTTATGTCGGAAAAAGACGATGCACTTATCCGCAGACAACAAGATATTCAACAAAAAGAAGAAAACTTGGCTAAGGAGCGAGAAGCTCTTGAGGCAACGATTCAAGACAAGTTGAAATCAGAAAAAGGACGGATTGCCGAAGAAGAAAAGAAAAAAGCGCAACTAGCTCTAGCTGCAGACATTAAAGAAAAAGAAAATCTTGTTATGGAATTGCAGACAGTATTAAAGTCGCGTGATAAAAAGCTTGCTGATGCTCAAAATGCACAAGCCGAATTGATGAGAAAACAACGAGAATTAGAAGATGCAACACGGGAAATGGAATTGACTATCCAGAAGCAGGTTCAGGACGCCATAGCTGCCGCAAGAGATAAAGCACGAAAAGAAGTTGAAGATGAATTAAAATTGAAGGTGATGGAAAAAGAACAAACCATCACATCAATGCAAAAACAAATCGAGGAATTGAAGCGCAGGGCTGAACAAGGCTCTCAGCAGCTTCAAGGAGAAGTTCAGGAATTGGATTTGGAGAAAACACTACAAACGAAATTTTTGCGCGATGTGGTTGAACCAGTACCGAAAGGTGAACACGGAGGGGATGTTCTTCAAAGAGTGATGAATAATCTTGGACAGATATCTGGTACAATTATTTGGGAATCAAAACGGACAAAGGCATGGAGTGATGGGTGGTTACCTAAGCTAAGGGAAGATCAGCGAACCGCCAAAGCGGATATTGCCGTGATCGTTTCACAAGCATTACCCAAAGATATAGAACCATTTGGGTTAATCGATGGCGTTTGGGTCAGTAGCCCCAAATCGGCGATACCTGTTGCCGTTCTTCTTCGCCAGGCTTTAATTGAAGTTGCCACAGCTCGTATTGCCACTGAAGGACAACAAACAAAGACGGAGATGGTTTATCAATACTTGACTGGACCGCGATTCCGGCAAAGAGTTCAGGCTATCGTGGAAGCATTCTCTTCGATGCAGGAAGATCTTGATAAGGAAAAGAAAGTAATGACTAAACAATGGGCGAAGCGAGAAGAACAAATAGACCGAGTCATGCAGTCAACCGTGGGTATGTATGGTGACCTACAAGGCATTGCTGGCAAATCTCTGCAAGAAATTGAAGGATTAGAATTTAAAATGTTGGAGTCAAAAACAACCACTGGAGAAGAATAAAAATGAAATTATCATATGTCCGAATTCAAAATTTTCGTTCTTGTCGTGAGATCGAGCTTGAATTTAACCATCTCCATGCGCTTGTTGGAGCAAACAATGCCGGTAAATCCACCGTTCTTCGTGCTTTAGAATTTTTATTCAATCCTAGCTCAAAAACTCTGAATGAAGAATCCTTTTGGAATAAAGATACTAATCTTGAAATCAGAGTCGAAGCCATTTTTTCTGGACTGACAGAAAAAGAAACGGAAGCACTTAAACCGTATTTAATGGATAATGGGGATTTTTTCATGGCTCGTTCAGTAAAAATGGGAGCCAAGAGTGGAAATGATGATGACGATACGGATCAGTATGAAGACAAAATCAAAATTGGGCAGCACTATAAAAAACTTATTCCACAAGAAGAATGGTTACAAGAAACTATTATCAACGCAAAAAATATTGCTGAGTGGTGGAAAGTCAAAGACCAACTTACTATAGCTGGCTTGAATTTCTGTGAAGGTATTACAAAAAAACCAAGTGTTGAAGAATGGAAAGAAAAAGCGCGAGAATTTATCTCACAACACAATAATCAAATACCCCAAAAGGAAGCTTGGATAGATAACCCAAAAGGTTATGCTAATGTATTAAAAGGAACTCTTCCGTTTTTCGTTTTTATACCAGCGGTGCGTAATGTGACCGAAGAGTCAAAAGGAACAAAAAGCAGCCCATTTGGGAAACTTTTATCCGCAATAGTCCAATCTGTTACCGAAGAAAAGAAAATAAAGATTGAACAAATGCTCTTAGATGTCTCCAAACAGATGAACCGGTGTGGGGGTGCGGAGCGAGTTCCATTAATTGCAGATACAGAAAAAGCGCTAAACAAGCTATTAGGTGATTTCTTTATTGGGTGTGATTTAGAAATAGAATTTGAAACGCCGACTCTTGAAGTGCTACTCAGTGCCCCCAAAATATTTGTAGATGATGGATTTAAAAACTCTGTTGAAAATAAAGGACATGGTTTACAAAGAGCCATTATATTTACTATTCTTAGATGTTATGCTGATTTTATGACTACAGCAGCCGAAGGGGAAAAACGTAATCTAATACTTGCGGTTGAAGAGCCAGAGCTCTATATGCATCCTCAAGCTCAAAGAACAATTCGGACAGTATTTAGAAAAATTATCAGTGGCGGGGATCAGATATTTTTCTCAACCCATTCCTCACTATTAGTAGATGTAGCGTATTTTGATGAAATTATCCGAATGGAAAGTAAAGTAGAAAAAACGGGATTTAATAAAAAAGTGGAAAGTACGGCATGGCAATTACCGATGAAGAAACTCATTGTCGATCTAGAGACTCGCATTCCAAAGCTAAAAGGTAAAATCACAGATGCTTCCATGAGAGAGCTTTATTCACACGCTTACAATCCACGTCGCAACGAGGGATTTTTTGCTTCAAAAATCATTCTTGTTGAGGGGTTAACTGAAGAGTATAGTCTTCCAATATATGCAGATGCAATTCCAGAATGTTCCTTCGATCCTCACGGTATCAGCGTAGTAGAATGTGGCGGAAAAGGATCTATGGATCGGTTATTCAGAATATTCAACGAACTACATATTCCATGTTATATAATTTTCGACTATGACGAAGGGAATATCGATAAAAATATAACTGATAAATCGAAAGAACTTCTTGTATTAGCAGGTGAAAGCGATGAAACACCAACCGCATTATTTGTTTCAGAAGGGATTGCATGCTTTCTAAAGAAATGGGAAGCAGATTTAAAAGCTGAGATTTCGGATATAGAAGCACTGACAAAAGATGCCAGACAAGAACTAGGGCTGAGCGACGATTCTGGCAAGCCCTTAATAGCCCGCTATATTGCGAGAAAACTGACATCTCAAAATCCGCCGTATGTTCCACAAAGCATAAAGAAAATTATTGAGAAAGCAGTTAAAGTAACATGGGGAAAAAGTTGTCTAACAAACTCTGCAGCACAATAGTTGTTTAGTAATCAGATATAAAAGAAAATGGAGACTCTATAATCATGAACCATAAACCCAAACTTGAACTCACCTGGATCGGCAAGGGCGAACAGTCTAATCTAGAGCCACGCATTCTCATTGAAGACCCGATTAAGAGTTATGGCGATAAGAAGGCCGAGAATATGCTGATTTATGGTGACAACCTCCTCGCACTTAAAGCCCTTGAGCAGGATTTTGCAGGGAAGATTAAATGCATTTTTATTGACCCTCCATATAACACAGGAAGTGCTTTTGAGCATTATGATGATAGCATTGAGCATTCCATCTGGCTAAGTTTAATAAAGCCACGTTTAGAGATATTAAGGAATCTTTTAAGTGAAGACGGAAGTATTTGGATAGCTATTGATGATGTTGAAGTGCATTATTTAAAAGTAATATGTGATGAAATTTATGGACGAAAAGGATTTATTGCTAACATTGTTTGGCAGTCTAAAGATACACCGGGGAATAATAGTGTTGGCATTGCCCAAACACATAATCATATTTTGGCGTATAAGAAATCTGGTCAGTTTATTCCTAATCTTCTTGAGAGAAACAAAAAGCAACTTGCAAATTATACAAACCCAGATAACGATCCAAGAGGTTTATGGCTTGGAACACCACTAACAAGGGTTGAGCATAGAAACAGGGATTATTATGCAATTAAAAATTTAACAGGCAGAGAAATATACCCTCCCCAAGGAAGTAGTTGGAGGCGGCCTCCAGAAAAAATGAAAGAACTTGCTGCGGATAATCGCATTTGGTGGGGAAAAGATGGCAATTCTGATTTCCCTATGGAAAAAAAATTTATTTCGGAGGTAAAGGCAGGGGTCGTTAATCAAACGTGGTGGCCTTATGAATTTGCTGGCAGTACAAGAAATGCAAGCGCAGAAATGAAACTTATATTTGATGGTAAAAAATCATTTGATACGCCAAAGCCGGAAAAACTTATAAAACGGATCATTGATCTTGCTACAGAAGAAAATGATTGGGTTCTTGACTCTTTCTTAGGTTCCGGCACAACATCAGCCGTAGCACATAAGATGAAACGAAAATGGATCGGCATCGAGCTTGGCGAGCACTGCCACACGCATTGCCTCCCGCGTTTACAAAAGGTCTGCGATGGAACAGATCAGGGCGGTATCAGCGAAGCGCAAAACTGGAAGGGTGGCGGAGGATTCAGGTATTACTATCTTGCTCCTTCGCTTCTTAAACAAGACAGCCGTGGTAACTGGATAATCAGCAAAGAATACAATGCTGCGCAGCTTGCCGCTGCAATGGCAAAGCATGAGGGCTTTCGCTTCATGCCGGATGAAACTTATTACTGGAAGCAGGGCAAGTCCACAGAGAAAGATTTCATTTTCACGACAACAAATTTTGTTTCAGTCGAATTTATTGATACAATTCACGGAGAGATGAAGGAAGATGAAAGTCTGCTTATCTGCTGCACATCTTTCAGCAAAGCCGCCGATAAATATCCGAACATCACCATCAAGAAAATTCCCAAAATGCTTCTTGGCAGGTGCGAATTCGGCAAGGAAGATTACAGTCTCAATATCGTTAACCTTCCATGCGAATACGATGAGCCAAATTTTGCGCCAACCGGCCCGATTGCCTCCAATACGACAAAGGCGAAAAAGAAAAAGGAAAATGCCACCGCGGACCTCTTTAATTCCGGTAATGGAGGTAAGAAATGAATCGCATTGCTAACCAGATCAATAATCGTCTTAGCCTACGTGCTCCGCAATCTGTTAGTCTCGATATCCTTTCGATACTTGCTGATAAACTCGAATTAAAAAAAGGCGCAGACCTTACAACTGAACTTGCTGTAGTGAAAGCTTTGTACCCAACCTGCACGGACTTTGAGCGTAATTTTCCTTCCATGTGCTTTGCGCTGGCAACTGGTGTCGGTAAAACCAGGCTCATGGGTGCATTTATTGCCTATCTGTATCTTGAAAAACGCATAAAGAATTTTTTTGTTCTTGCTCCAAATCTTACAATCTACAACAAACTTATTGACGACATCGAGAATACATCCAGCCCAAAGTATGTTTTTCAAGGTATCGGTGAATTTGTTCATTCGCATCCACGCATTGTTACCGGCGACAACTACGATACGATATCGCAAACGGCGCTTTTTGAATCCGAAATCCATATCAATGTCTTTAATATCTCTAAAATCAACTCAGAAACACGCGGAGGAAAGCTTCCACGAATCAAACGGCTTGTTGAATATTTGGGAGAATCTTATTTCAACTATCTTGCCAATCTTGACGATCTAGTCTTGCTGATGGATGAATCTCATCATTACCGTGCCGAACGTGGAATGGATGTCATCAATGAACTGAATCCAATTCTCGGACTGGAACTGACAGCAACACCTAAAACAGAGCGTAGTAGTGGTACAGTGAAGTTTAAAAACGTTGTGTATGAATATTCTTTGGCAAAAGCAATCCGTGATGGTTTTGTCAAAGAACCGGCTGTGGCAACCAGAAAAGACTTTGATCCCTCTCAATACACGGCAGTTGAATTAGATAGAATTAAACTTGAAGATGGAATCCGAATACACGAAGACACAAAAGCTGCACTGGATATTTATTCCCGCGATTATAAGCTGCGGAAGGTAAAACCATTTGTTCTGGTTGTGGCTCAAAATACTGAACATGCCGGACAACTAATAGAACTTATAAAGTCGCAGTCTTTTTTTGAAGGCAATTATGCGGATAAAGTAATGGAGATTCATTCCAATCAAAGGGGCGAAGAAAAGGACGATAATATTGAATTGCTCATATCCCTAGAACATCCCGATAATAAAATCGAAATTGTTATTCATGTCAATATGCTGAAAGAAGGATGGGACGTAACAAATCTCTATACAATCATTCCTCTGCGCACGGCAGCTTCAGAGACGCTGCGCGAACAAACAATTGGCCGCGGCCTTCGTTTACCGTATGTAAAGCGAACCAATGTTGATAAGGTTGATAAACTCACAATTGTTGCACATGACAAATTCCAACATATTATTGATGAAGCAAACAAGCCTGATTCAATTATCAGGAAAGAAAATATCATTGTCATAGACGTTACTGAACTTGAACAACAAAAAGAAGTAGTGACAAGCATATCGCAAGTTGAACAAAAAGCTCAGGAAGAGCAAAAACGGATAGAAACAATAACTGATCCCAAACAAAAACAAAAGGCTCAGTCTGAGCTACAAGCAAAAAACACAGTCATTTCCATTCTGCCAGAGCTAAATGTTACTGCTAAGAATATTTCCGAACTTACTAAAAAAGAAGTGATGGAGGTTGCTTTCAAAAAGATTGAGGAGAAAATTACTTCTGACCCTCAAACAAATTTATTTGCAGGCGAACTTATTAACGAAGCTAAAAAACAATATCATGCCGCTGTTTCTGATTTTACTAGTCATATAATAGAGATACCGCGCATAACAATTCAGCAATCCGAAGAAATTATATCTGGATTTAAGCCATTTAATCTGGATGTTAAAAATCTTAATTATCAGCCGGTATCCGAAGAGATTCTCGTTAAAAAATTGCGAGAACAGGAAAACAGCACGGATACAATTATTGGCAAAGGACGAATTATTCCTGATAAATTAGATAACATCATTGTCAATGAACTCATTAATCATCCGGAAGTTGATTATGATCGACAAGCTGACTTGCTTTTCCAACTGGCAGAACAGGCAATAGCAAAATTTAAAGGATATTTAAAAGATAGTGATGAACTCATCAATGTTATTCAGTATCATAAAAAGGAAATAAGTGATTTTATCTATGCACAATTAATGGAGCGCTTCTATTGCGAAACACCTACGTTTGAACAGCCAATCGTAAAACCATTCACCCGCATTGAAGAACCAAATTATTCCAAATATACGAAAGACTCTATCATTCAATATCGGGAAACTGTAACTCCGACAAGTAGTATCCCAACAAAAGTATTTACCGGTTTTTCAAAAGCGTATCATACGCTGTATAAATTTGATTCTAAAACGGAGAAAGATTTTGCAATTATCCTTGAGGATGACAAGGAAGTGCTAAAATGGCTCAGGCCAGGAATTAATCAGTTTCATATTTACTGGAAACATAATTCGCGACAATATAATCCCGACTTTGTTGTCGAAACTGCTGATGCAATTTATATGATTGAAACAAAGAAAGAAGGAGATATTGATACGCCAGAGGTTCAAGACAAATCAAGGTCAGCGATTGAATATTGTAAACATGCGACAGATTATACGAGCAAAAACAATGGAAAACCTTGGAAATATGTTTTAATTCCACATGGAGCAGTGCAATTGAATATGAGTATTGGGTTCTTGGTAAAACAGTATATTATTTCCTGAACTTATATAGGCAGAAGTTGTCTGGATAGTGAATGTTAAAGCAAACATTAAACAATAATTATTGGGGACATCCTAAATATTATTGTAAAACTATGATAATTAAAAGGGGTAAGATATGGCAAAAGAAGAAAGAAGAGTTCTAATAGAAACTGAAAAGGAAGACCTTTTGCGAAAACATCATAACTGCTATATCTGTGATGAAAGTCTTGACGGATATTCCAGAGAGGAAATTCAATTCGATCACATTTACGCTTATGCAGATGGATATCCACAAGAATTGAGCAACTTTGCTCCCGTACACGCATCGAAGGATGAACGTAAATTGAACTGTCATGGTGCAAAGAGTAGAAAATCACCCATTGAGTACCGTGAAGAAGTTCGCATAAAGAAACAGCTCAAAACTGTCCAAGGGCTATCTGATGTTTGTCCTTCCGCTATACAGTCGACAAATGTCATCTCACCTGACTTCAAGAGTATTACCTTTAACGGAGTTCAGCTACCACTCTATAACCAGCGTTTGGGTTTGAAGGACAACTATTACTTCTTCCATGAAGTAGAGACCAAATATATCGAAAACGACAACGAAATCCAGCTTAGGCCTTTGGAGCCGAAGATTCTTCCATTGGTTTTTAATTTGAAGAATTCTATCCAACTTTTACCATCCTTAGCCCGAATTGATCCTGTCAGCAAGACAGTCAAACTATTTGATGGGCAACATAAGGCCGTTGCTCAAATTGTTGGAAATAATCGTGAACGTATCCCATGTATTGTTTTTGTAAATCCCGACGTTAATGCTTTGAGAGTAACCGTTTATGAAGCACACACTGACTTTGTTCAGCAGCGATACAAAAAATCCCATATTGATTCAAAGTTAGCCGATATTTATGGACAGAAAATCGAAGCATTCAGAAGGAAAATTGGTAACCCCAATGCGCCATACTCGGAGGCTGATATTTTGCGTGGGGAATCGGTGCCAACAATCAGGAACTTTCTGCTTTCCTCGATCATTAAAGAAGTAAATATTGTCACCGACATAATCCGCTTATACGCGGCTGAAAGTCGTACTGACCAAAAAGAACATCCGATACTTTGGCAAAGCATTGAAAGATTTATTGCCAAATTTTGCAACTTGAATGCGATTGAAGAAGTGTCTGGCAACGAATTAAACTATCGCTCTGACGAAATTGACAATCTTGTGTTTATCCTGACATTGATTGAAGAATACGCCATAAACAGCAAGTGGTCTCCTGATAACCCATCATCGAAGGCACACAAAATGTGTCGGACCTTCTTCTATAGAACAGCTTTTAATAATTGGCTTAACACAATAGAAGAAGCCATTCGCTTTTCCATGGAACAGATGAGGGGGGCGAAGATATACGGTGCGCTGTGCTACCAAAAAGAGTATCCTCCTGAAGTTCGCAAGCGGGTTAGTGGTATAGTTCAGCGGCTTTTCGATCATCCTTTGTGGGTTCAAGAATCCATACAAGATGAGATAGCAAAAACGAACCAAGATTCAGTTGTGACGGGTATTTTCAAGCGAGAAGGACTTGATTACATATATTTAACAAAACTATAAGACGTGCTCATTAACAGGGTATAAGGATTAGCATAAGGCACAGTTGAAACCTCCATGCCAACCTGTTGGCACAAATGAGAATGTATTTACAGGCAAAAGGTTAGAAAGCATAAATCTCTATCAGTTTAGAGGATATTCTCAAGAAGAAATCATATCATTTGATGAGTGATACACTTTTAAAACTTTTAAATAATATGATTGGTGAAACAGATGGCAAAATATAAGCCCGGTGACGAGGTCCAATGTGTTAGTAATCCATCTTTAATCGGTACAGTTGTAGAAGTTCGTGAACTTTTTGATTGCGTCCAATACTATAGTGTTCGATTTGATTCGGCTACAAAAACTGTCAAAGCAGAAATTGATTTAAGACCATTCATGCCTAACCCCACCCCGTATGATAATTTTAGAAATGGCATTATTGATTCCTACCAGGAATTTCAGAGATTGATTACCTATCAAAGAATAATAAGAAGTCAACCGCTTGATAATAATATCTATGCTTTTAACGCGTCACGCACAAGATTTTTTCCTTATCAGTTTAAGCCTCTTTTAAAATTTTTAGTATCACCAAAGCAAAGACTTTTGGTGGCTGATGAAGTTGGTCTTGGTAAAACTATTGAGGCAGGATTAATATTAACTGAACTGCGTGCGCGCAGAGTAGTGCAAAGAACTTTAATAGTATGTCCAGCCAATCTTACAGTAAAATGGCAGCTGGAAATGAAAAGACGTTTTGGTGAGAACTATGATATTTTATATACAAAACAATTTCTAAAGTTCCTTGAAGATTATGAGCAACAACCCGATGAAGAAAGCCTTAAAGGAATAATATCCTTAGAATCTATTCGTAGAAAGGCCATTCGGGATCGTTTAGAGGAAATAGCTCCAAATTTTGATTTTGTAGCAATTGATGAAGCTCATCACTTGCGAAATTCAGGTTCAGATCAACGCAAGGCTATTGTACTACTAAGTCGAAGCAGTGATGCGCTGTTATTGTTAACAGCAACGCCTGTTCATTTGGGAAACGAAAATCTTTTTAGTCTTTTAAATATTCTCGATGAGGATGAATTCAGGGATTATACGACCGTAGATAACAGAATTCGTCATAATGAACCCATAGTAAAGATACAGATATGTATGGGCAGCATTCCCCCGAATGTTGAAGAAGCAGAACGTTTAATGATGTCAACAGAACATTCTGATTGGATGAAAAATAATCCGCTTCGAGAAGAGATTATTGAATCTTTAAAGCAACTCAAGCAAAACAATTTAGATAAGAATCAATATAGGAAAACTGTATTAAAAATACAACGCGACTCAGCCGATTTAAACTTGATTGGTCATATTTTCAGCCGAACAAGAAAAAGAGATGTGCAGGCAAATTTTCCGCTGAGAAGAGCATTTCCCATTCGTCTTACTTTCACGGAAATAGAGAAAAGGTTTTACGATGCGGTCACAAACTACGTTCGATTAAAGGCTGAACAAAAATACTCCAATTCTTACATATTAACTTGGCTCCTGAACACTCCTCAGCGTCGGATGGCATCTTCCATACCAGCTATGGTTGATTTTTATCGTAGGACTCTCTTAACAGAAGAGTATGATATGCCGGAAGACATGCCGTTTTCTTATGAAGGAGATGAAAATGGAGATCATAATCAAGAATTTACTGATGTTAAAAACGATTTAATTAACATCATTAAAGAATGGCCCGTTAATGGGCATGATACAAAATATCAGAAATTTGTCGAAAAATTGCACGAGTTAAAGGAGGATGAATCATCTCTTAAAATAATGGTTTTTGCTTTCTTTAAAGATACATTAGCTTATCTGAAAAAAAGACTTTCCGAAGATGGATTCCAAAGTGTTTTGATTAGCGGCGATGTGCCTCCTATTGAGAGAAACGAGTTAGTAGAATCTTTTAAGGAAAATGATAATCTAGAAATATTGCTCTCTTCAAGAGTCGGTAGCGAAGGTTTAGACTTTCAGTTTTGTAATATCCTATTTAATTATGATCTGCCATGGAACCCAATGGAGGTTGAACAGCGTATTGGTCGTCTGGATAGAATAGGACAGGAATCTCCAACCATACGAATATTTAATTTTTGGATTGAAGGAACCATTGAAGAAAGGATTTTGGGGCGACTATATGAAAGAATCAACATATTTAAAAAGTCGATAGGTGAATTGGAAATGATTTTGGGTGACAAAGAGGTCACCACCATTGAAAAGGAACTTTTATCAAAAAGACTCACAAAAAAAGAAGAAGATGAGATAATAGAAAACAAATTAAACGTAATTGAAAGTCGTGATCACCAGCTAAGAATTTTGGAACAAGAAGCGGCCCATTTTATTGGAACTGATCAATATTTTGATGATGAGGTAAACAGAATAAAATCTCACAGACGATATGTGACGAGCGAGCAGATGTATCGTTTTGTTCTTGATTTTTTAAAAACAAAAAGTTCGCGCACAAGGTTGGAATATGATCAGACAAGTAATAAAGGAACCATTTTCCCGGATAACAATCTCAAATCATTATTACTCAAATATGTAGGAGCTTCGTCTGCTGGTCGTTATTCAGGAGTTTCTTCCAATGGTATTCAGATTACTTTTGATTCTCAAGTTGCTTTTGATTTCCCCAAGTATGATTTCATTAATGTATTGCATCCTTTAACACAAGCTATCGTTCTAAGTTACGAAGATATTGGAGGTTTACAATCTAATGCTCATCAGGTGGTTTTAAATACTGACTTATTGTCATGCGGTACTTATCTTTATTTTATTTTTAAATTAAACGTTAAGTCATCCCGTAGTAGCAGCACAATGGAAATGATAATATTGAATCAGGATCTTAAAGTCGCATGTAATGATGACGACGCTGAAATAATTCTTGGCGACATGGTGGAAAGGGGTGAAGTTGCCAAAACACCATTCACTATTAATCCTGAAATACTGGATCGCGCTTATGATCGTGCAAAATCAATATTTCATGAACGTGAACAAAGGATTCGAGCCGACGCAGAGAGAACTAATACAGCTTTTCTTAATTTAAGACTTGAGAGCCTTCAATCATCGTATGGGAAAAATATAAAGACGAAGACCTTTCTTTTAGAAAGGACAAAAATTAATAAGAAGGATGAGCGTATTATTAGAATGTTGGAAGGCACAATAAGAAGACTAGAAGCTGAACTTGAAGCAAAGAAGCTAAAGTTGGAAGAAAACAGAATTGTGAGTGTCTCTTATGATGAAATTGCTGCAGGTATTCTCGAAGTGGTTTAAAAAAGCCACTGGTAAACTTGATTATAAAGAAAAAAAAGATTATAAATTAGATGACGTACCAATCACTCCTCAACCTACAAAAGACTTATCAATTCCCCCTCAAGCGAAAAGAACAGAAGTAAATCCATCCTTCATTCAAAAGAAAACAGATAAAGTGACTATTCAGGTTGGACTTGATTTTGGAACAAGTTCGACAAAAATTATGTATTCACAACTAGGGAGGCCTGGAGTTAATCTTATAAATTTAAATCATTCTTTGACACATTATCCATCTTATTGCCTGCCATCACTAGCTGCAATTAATGATAAAGGTATTCTTGTTCTCGGTATTGATGCCGCGAAGCATCTCCTAAACAAAGAATGGGACATAGGATTTCAAAGGTTTAAGATGATTATTGCCGGTAATCATGACAAGATATTTCTTGATGATGTCTCACAGGATAAATTTTACACATATAAGCAGATGCATGGATTGGATGAAACTTTTACTGCGGAAAGATTAACGGCAATATATTTGGCCCATGTTATGAGGGAAGCAAGAAATATCATAGCTAATTATCCACGTTACAAGGACGTTAATGTCAACATGTCTTTCAATATCTGCATGCCTATTGATCATATTCAGAACCGCACGATTAAAGAAGATTATGAAAAAATATTTAGATGGGGTGAAAGGATTGAAGAATGTTGGAGTGCTCAAGATAAAAAGTTTGATATTCTGGAAGCGTCGTACAAAGTTGAAGACTCTCTTAAAGAAGAAAGTCGGGTACATGTTGTTCCAGAATCAGTTGCATCGTTTGCTTCTTATGTTATTTCTTTGCAAAAACAAGAAGGACTTTATGCAGTTATTGATATGGGTGCGGGAACAACAGATGTATCAATCTGCAATCTAAAAAGTATCAGTCAAGATGAACCTATATATTGGTATGCTGCACGTAATATTCCTTACGGAACAATAGAAATAGAACGTATCATTGCGGCAAAAATAAAGAAGAAGAAAGAAGAATGTACTTGTCATGATGTATTTTCTTTTTTAAATAATTTATCAACTTATTCCAGTGATGTTTATGAAGAAATACTTCAGGAATTAAAGAAATTTAAAAATTCAAAAGATTATTGCAATACATGGGGGATTGCTTATCACGATCATTTAAGTCGTACAAGTGAATGGGAAAACGTTGAAATATTTTTAAGTGGAGGGGGAGCTAATTTACCGCCTGCAAGAAATGTGTTTTCTGATCCTTGGTACAAATTAGTTGATAAAAGTGGAAACAAAATAAAATACAGAGTCAGTACGTTGCCAACTCCCGATGATTTTAATGATGCTGGAACTGGAGCGCCTTTTGTTAGATTGGCAGTTGCTTATGGTTTAACAATACCTATTCCTATGCTCAATGAATACGTTCTTCCAAATGACTCACCTGACCAAACACCAATTTATTCTAGAAGACATCAACCTGATAGAGATGATCTTTATCCAGAATGAATTAATTGTCGCCGGATCAAAGGTTAATATGAGGACGATTAGGAAAAAGCGAACCAATGACTTCGGAGGTCAGCATCTGAATCTGGCCTTGGGTGCAAGGTTCCGTATTACCAACTTTATTTTCTTAATCTGCGATTTAATTAACAATAGTTCGGTATTTGTTTGTCAAACGTTGACCTTATATTATCTTAAAAAACCGGTATTTTTAAGAAATGGTATATTTTGGTAAATCTCAATTTTCAGGTAGAAATCCTGCAATAAAGGGGTAAAAAACGGTCGCTCAAAACACCCGATTGAGGCCGAATTTCATGCCTGGGGACCGCTCAACAGCCACCCAGGACAGGTCATTTTGTCCAGCCTTGGTATTGGTACGTGATTTGTCAAAATTTGAAAAAAAGTTGATCTAGGGATATATTACCGGTCAAGGTATCAGGATTTCATCAAGAAACAATTTCAACTTCTTGATTTTATCATTCTTGTTTTCCCTCAGCAGCGACGACAGTTTCATGATCACGGCTTCCCGGTCCTCGCTCACCATGCCTTTGTTTTCCATGAAGCTGAGTAACTCCGGCAATGTCACATCAAAAATCTCACACAATCGAATTAGGGTAGCTAAAGTTGGATTAACGATGCCGCGTTCAAGCTTCCCATAATACCGATAAGAAAAATCCCACCTATCGAGATCTTCCTGTCGTAATCCCTTCGCTAATCTCAATTCTTTAAGTCTCAAACCAAGTTGACGTTGAACAACACCGATATCCACATTTCCCTCCTAATTATTTTATAGAGGATTCAGGAGGACATATACAGGCATCTAGAAGTAGGATATTATTTGACAATACGTCTTATATGTAGTAATTTAAACTTAGAAATTCGTTTCATGTCACAATTTGTCATTACCCACATATTTCATGGTGAGCACCATTGTCAAATCACTTAAGAAAGGAAAATATGATGAAAAGATTATTGATTGGGACATGTTTAATTCTGAGTTTGCTTGTTACTGGTATTGTGTATGCAGCCAATTGGGTCTTATTGGCAAAAGATGAATCAGTTGAATTATACATAAATACAGAGTCTATTAAAACAGTATCCTCAGAAGATGGTATATATTCTGTTTGGGTGACCGTTATTGGAAAAAAAGAAACAAATGGACTCCATCTATTAATAAATATGGATCAGAAAGTTGCTGCCGTTGCGGATGGAGTAGTTATTAACAATAAGACAAAAAAGGAAAAACCTGTAAAACATACAACATTACAATGGTCTAACATCGAACCAAACCTTGTAAATGGTATTGTCTATTCTTATCTGACGGAAAATGGATATAGGTAGTTATACATCAAAAAGCATTAATGGTGCACACCAGAGTTGATTAATTGTCAAAGGTAGAAGGCGATGCTTATAGAAATAACAAATAATATGAAAAAGGAGATCGAAAATGAAAATTAAGAAATTTGGATTGATTGTATTTGTTATTATTACTTTTGCTATGGGGTGCAGTCTATTTTCTTCCGAACCAGATGAGAATACGATTCAAAATGGATTTGTTCAATGCTTCGGTAAGTCACCTAACGAATGGACTGTTGCCGACTTTAAAGTAACAAATAAATTTAAAAAAGAAATAGATAAAGAAACTGTATATATTTATGAAGCTCAATTTAAGATAAAGCAGATTTCTTCAGGTTATACTGTACCAGAAGGTAATCAGCATATATCACTTGCTTGTGGTTTGGTTAAGAGGGGAAATAATTGGTATGCGATGCGATAGTAAAAAAGCGGTAGCCTTAAGCGAAATAAGTCAATACAAAATTATTTAAACCAAAACTATCATTGAATGAATAATTCTGAAACCCTGTCACATTGGCAGGGTTTTTTATTGGTACTTGTCAAAACCGCACGGCCCATATGTTTGATAACATAATAATATCAAATATTTAACTTGACATTTCTTTGACTTTATGTTATAATATTATCGAAAAATAAAAGTAACATAATCGTAATTTCAGTATTTATCATTACGGCCAACACGTATCTCTTTTTGAATCCAAATACCATTTATGCGGGAGAAGTTTATTAACCACAAAGGAGGTGGGTATGAATCATTACGTGATCACCAGGGACAAGTTTTTGTCGGTAAAGGAGAGGAGCAAGCTTTTGCGTTGTTGCAAGAAAGAAGCAAATAGCGATTACGTCAAACAAAGACGAACATGGATCAACCGGTATATGCTGATTCATTTGGCATTGAATTCCGGCTTGCGCGTGAGCGAGATCGCCGCCCTCAAGCTTTATGATCTTCGATTAAACGGCAAGGAAAACTACCTTGTCGTCCAGTTCGGCAAAGGAAAGCGAAAGCGTGACGTTTACCTCGATGATGAGATTTGCGGTCATTTGCAGAGTTATATTGAGACAAAAAGAGATGTTTGGCGGGAGTCCATTGAGCCGGACGCACCGCTATTTGCCGGCAGGGGAGGGAAGCATTACACCACAACCGCATTGGAAATCAGCTTCAAAAAGGCCATCGCAAAAGCTGGCTTGCCTCAGCATTACTCCATTCACAGCTCTCGACACACCTACGCCACCTTGCTTCTAGCCAAGGCGAAAAACATTCGCTTTGTGCAAAAACAACTCGGGCATGCGTCCATCGCCATGACCAGTTTATATGCCGATGTCTTACCGGAAATGAACCAGAACCTGGCCAATGCCATTTTAAAGTAACTGTCGCCATTTAACCGACCGCCTCACTCCCCAACACAAACCAATACAACTGTCATTTCATACGAAGAAAAAAACAGCGGGATACGTGTGCCTGCTGAAAATCAAATCAAAGGAAAGGAGGTTTTTATGAACGACAAAGTTCGGATGGTTTTGCAGGACATTTTAGAGAAGTTCAAAACAGGAGAGGTGCCGAAGGCCATTGCTTATGCCATGTTTCCCGTAGCCGGCACCCCTTCGGACAAATGGTCATTCATGAACAAAATGATCATGTTTATGTCCGGAACAGTCGATGCCAGAGGCATCAGGCAATGGAATCGTGTCGGCAGAACGGTCAAACGAGGCGCCAAGGCTATTTATATCCTGGTGCCGTACTTTGTGAAAAGGAAAAGACACGTCGAAGAGGATGAAAATGAAATACTGAAGGGCTTCTTCGCAAAACCGGTATTTCGGGTGGAAGATACGGAAGGGGAGGCACTTGACTACGAAAAAGTGATTCCCTTGCCGGAGCTCCCTCTGCTGGATAAAGCCGAAGAATGGGGAATTACCGTGTCCACCATTATGCCGCAGAAGGACTTTCTTGGGGTTTACTTCCCAAACGCCAAGGAAATCATCGTTGCTTCGCCGGAGGAGATCGTCTTTTTCCATGAACTCTCCCATGCCGCCTATGAGTTATGCATTGGTAAATTACAGCCGGGCCAGAGATGGGATCAAGAGATCATCGCTGAACTGTCCGCCCAAGCGTTATGCCATCTGGTCGGCAGGCAGCCCCCAAACAAACTAGGAAACACCTACCGCTATATTGAAGCCTATTCCGCAGAGGCGGGCGTGAAGCCGATAACCGCATGCATGAAAGTCATTCATGATGTCGAAACAATACTCAATTTCATTTTAGGGAAGGGGGGTGGCAAACATGTGGAACGTTCCATCGAAAGAGCGGCTTGACCGCATACCGAGGCTTTATGAAACGGAGAATGTGCCGCTGAGAGATAAACTGATTCACTTGCACTTCTTCATTGGCGGTTGCGATTGGTATGTCGCGGAATATGACGGCGACGATCTGTTTTGGGGCTATGCGATTTTGAATGATGATCATCAGTGCGCTGAGTGGGGGTACGTATCGTTTGGAGAACTGAAAAGCGTTAAAATGGGTTGGCTGGAGATTGATTGTGAAACTGAAAATAGTTGGCAAGTTAAACCGGCTCACCAAATCGATAGAATTAAAAACGTATAGATGGAGCGATCTATGAATCTGTTGCCTTATGAGCAGGGTTATCTTGACGGTCTATGCGGCGTGTATAGTGTCATCAATGCTACGAGACTGATCTTCAAGGGAATGAGCGAGGAGGAATGCATGAAGTTATTTGGTGCCTGTATGCGGCACATCGAAACACGGAAAAGCTTGGGCAAGGTCAGCACGGGAGGGGTTGGCAAGGAGGATATATGGAGCATATTGAGAAAAGTAGTGATGCAGAAATATGAAATTCGCGTGAAGCGACCATTTGCTAAAAACGAAAACCAAAGCACCAGAGATTATTTTAATGTTCTGCACGACTATTTTAGCAAGGGGAATAAACGAGCGGCGATCATCGGCGTATTATCCGATGATTGGGATCACTGGACGGTTATCCGTTCATTAAGTCCAAAGCGTCTCATTTTGTTTGATTCGTCCATGATGAAATCGATCAATATCAACCGCTGCACTATCCGTAAGGCCAACAAGAGAAAACCATACACGATTAATATTCAAGACACTTTCTTTCTGTACAAAGATTAACACTCACAAACACAGTTTACTATTACACCATGAACCCAAAAATGGGGGGAGGATGATTTATGTCAAAGCAAAAGCCCGTCGTGAAACTTATCGGTCAGGATGGCAATGCTTTCTTCATTTTGGCCACCGTCAGGAAAGCTTTATTGAAAGCGGGGTTAAAAAATGAAGCTCAGGAATTTATTCAAAAAGCGACTGCCGGTGATTATGACAACTTACTCAAAGTTGTCTTGGAATATGTCATTGTTGAATAGCATAAATCAAGGAGCATGCATGATGTATCAGCCGAAAATCAGTGAGGAGAATATTCGCAAATTGTATAAACTGCGCCTTCACAAGAAAATGCCCATGACACGTGTTTTAGAGGAAATCCTAAATAAATATTTTGATACGTTGGAGGCAAGCATTGCCTGTGAAGATGGGGAGAACAACGTAAAAAGCATTGGTCGTGACCGGGAGGAAAAATATTAAGTTAACTGCCAACTCAATTTCACTCCAATACAGATGAAAGATTGCTCAAAACACCCTTTAAACACTTCAAATGCAACCCTTCAAAAAAATGTGTTTTGCAACATGCAACAGTTATCATCAGTTTTTAACCAATCATTAATATTGTGTCAAAATCAAGAAAGGAGTCATTAAACCATGCCAGTGAATGATTTATCGCAGATGGGAACGCTTTTCTTCAATCAAGGGATGCTCGGTTTTGAAAACGTAAAAAATGGTAAAAATAGGGTAGGAAAGCAGGTTATGTTTTTCCCTTGCGTCAGCATCGATCAATACGAGAAAAGCGACACGAAAGAACGCTATTTCAGACACATCATATATGACATTTATGAATTTACGTTTAAACCGATAGCAAAATACCAGCACAATGATCAACCGGAGGGATATTACAAGTTTAAAGACTTAAACCATTACTTGCTTGAACTTTCCCCCGGATTTAACGTGTTTCATTTCAACTGGAACAAGGTCCATAAAGAGTATTTGCAGATAGGCACGCTTTACAGTGGTTATGGCCGCTTAAGTACTTGCGATAATCCTGCCCTCTATAACCCGAAAATTGACCCCAAAGCCATGAAAAGCATCCGCTGTAAAGGGATTATAAAGAATGCCACAGTTAATCTGATTTGGAGGGAATTCAGCGAAAATTATATTGATGCGAATGATGGCCCCAAAGATGCTATTTCTTATGAGGATGCGCTGACCAGTATCGGTTATCCGGACAACGAATTGAAGTTCCGGGTAAACGTTTCGTCATATAAGGGTAAAATTGACGAGCTTTCAAATCCCGGCCATAAAAAAGATAGCGATCAGCTGGTTTACTGCATCAAAATGCTATAAATTGATTGCCGGGGACACTCAAAATGGAAATAGTAAAAACGCACTTATTTTGTTTACTTGATCGGATAAAAACCGATTTTTCTTTACTTCGATTTCACAGTAAATGTCGAAAATTTTCAAGTTTACATCTATTCCCATGAAGTAAATATTTTCCAATATTAAATTCCTCAGTTCTGGGGATTATTATCGATGATAAATATTGTTTATTCTCAAATAGGATCAAA
>JAGVVH010000227.1 GCA_019135895.1 Bacteroidota bacterium
GAAAAGTCAACTGCTTTTATTGAGGAAATATTAAGTCTGGGACGTATAATTTACAACATAGAACGCATAGGCGATAGCTCTACCAATATTTGCGAAGCTGTTATCTTTCTCACTGAAGGCATAGATATCAGACATACCCATTAATAATCTTTATCAAATTTTACATTTATAAGATCTGGGGTTGAGCTTAGATTAAAAGTGCGGAGTCGGATTGATAGTAATTTTTCTATTATTTCTAAGTACAATTTGGGAAAACCCATCTTATAAATAGAAAATTCCCAACAAAAACAGCATTTGGTTGTTGTAAATAAATTATGTAATATTGCATTTGTAAAACCAATATAAAATAAAAATAACATGAAAAAGTCATTGTTTTTTTTCGTTTTGATGAGTTCATTAATCCTTTTTAATGCTTGTGATAGCAAAAAAGGCGGAAAATTTAAGGTAACAAACTTCTCCGGAGGTAAAGCGGGGGAAGTAGTTTTGATTATGGATGACAATACATGGAGTGACAGTGATAAAGTAAAAGTAAAAGAAATATTAATGCAGCCCCAGCCTGCCATCAATCAGATAGAACCCATGTTTGAACTATTGGAAATTAACAATAATGAATTCACGCACAATTTTCAAAGGCACCGCAATATAGTACGATTTGAAGTCAATAAAGACTTCAATCTGAATCAAATTTCATATTCTCATAATGTTTGGGCATCTCCTCAAGAATATGTCTATATTAAGGGTAATAATGCTGATTCTTGTCTTTCATTATTTTTGAATAATCAGGATAAGATTATTAAAATGTTATATCAAAATGATTTGAAAAGAATACAGGTTTTTTATGCTAAAGACATTGAAAAAAATATTGAAACTAAGATCAAAACAAAATTTGGAATTCTGCTGTCAGTACCTCAGCAATATATTGTAGCCAAAGAAGAAAGTGATTTTCTGTGGTTACGTTTCAGGACTGCCAGAAATGACAGGTTCATTATGATATACAAAACTCCCTATAAAGAGATGACCGAAGCTAATTTGATTGCTACCCGTGATACTATAACCAAGAAATATATTCCGGGTGCCATAAAAGGGGCTTATCCGATAGTTGCTCAGAAATTCGGATTTCCTATTGTCAGCGACTTACAAATTAGATCAAGGAAAGGTATAGAAATGCGCGGATTGTGGGAATCTGTTCGTGATAAAATGGGAGGTCCATTCTATAGTTTTTCTTTCATAGACCAATCAGGTCAGAATATTATAACAGTTGATGGCTTTGTATATGCTCCCGAAGAAAACAAGCGAGATTATCTCCGAGAAGTTGAAGCCATTGTAAAATCTATCAAATAGCTATTTTTTCAGGAACATTTATTTTTTATTTGCGTCTTAAAAACTGTGAATACTCAAGAAGATGACAAAATACTCGTAGAGGGTTGTTTAAAAAATCAAAGAGACAGCCAAAAAAAATTATACGAGAAATATGCACCGATGATGTTGGGTATTTGCATGAGGTATGTAAATTGTAAAGATGAGGCAGAAGATATCATGGTAGAGGGTTTTATGAAAGTATTCCTCAGCCTTGATTCATATAAAGAGGAGAGTTCTTTGTATTACTGGATAAAAAAAGTGATGGTAAATAATGCGATTTCTTATTACAGAAAAAATGCAAAGCATTATCAATCTGTTTCTATTGATGAGGTAAACAGCAATGAAGTTGAGGATACATTCAATGATATGGAAACCAATATCAATCAGAAAGAACTGTTTGGTATTATTCAGGAAATGCCGGAATTTTTGCGTATTGTTATGAATTTACGGGCATTTGACGGATATTCATATAGCCAGATTGCCGAAATCTTAGATATTTCAGAAGTCACTTGCCGAACGCGGTTTTGCAAAGCCAAGCAGTGGCTGGAAGAGCGTTTGGTGTCCGAATCAAAGAAAAAAACAAAATGAGTAAAAGATGAAGATGCATAATTTAAGAGATTTAGTGGAGAATGCAAAAGAGATGCCTACCGGGCGTTGCTGGGAAAGTATTGAACAGCAATTGTCGGTTATGATGCCTTCTTCACCTGCCTCACAGGGAGCTGCATCAGGGCAACAGATAGTCTCGGGAATCAAGGGTTCGATCATGCAGAAATCTGCAGCCTTTTGGGTAAAAGCAGCTGCTGTTACCATTTCTTCAATTGCCGTTACAACTGTTGCCGTCGTTACCATAATCAATGTTTTCCAAAACCAATCGCCTTCAACTGTTACAACACAACATATTCCAACAGAAGAAATCACGGTAGTTTCTGAAAATGACTCTCTCTTGGTTGTTCCTGAAGATAAGTCGGTTATTAACTCTTCATCCGAAAATAAAATTACCCTAAATAATAAATCTGCCATCATTGAGAGCGCTCCGACAACTATTCAGAACAATCAGAGCACTAATCAAATCGCCAAAATAGGGAATATATCGTCAACCAATCAGGCCCCAGTTAAGCCCATTTTGGAACCGAAATCGCCCACACCTCCCCTAACAAATTCTTCTGTTAAACCGGCTCTAAACTCACAGCAAACGATTCCTCAAAATCTCAGAGAGGATCCAGTCATTCAAAATATGAATCAGGATGAGCAATTAGAGATTGTCAATCCCATAATTTTAGAAATTCCGAATGTGATTACCCCAAACGGAGATGGTTATAATGAAAAATTTGTCATTTCAGGAATCGAACAGTGTGACAAGTCAAGATTAATTATTCGAAATAAGAATGGAAAAATTGTATATCAGACACAAGGATATGAGAACGATTGGGGAGCAGACGGATTAGAAGCCGGTGTTTATTATTACCAATTCCATTACTCCATTCATAATATTGAAGAAACCCGCTCCGGAACTCTTACTGTAATAAAATAGTTGTGATTATTAAAAATTCCCGTACTTTTGCTCATCTTTTATATTGAAAGTATGGGTAGGTTTATTGTTAAGAGAATTTTGTATGGTTTACTACTAATGCTTGGAGTAATCACCCTTGTTTTCTTTCTTTTTACCGTTTTGCCATCAGATCCTGAACGCATGATGATGGGACAAAGAAGCGACTTAGAAACTGAAGAGGCTATTAGAAAAGAGATGGGGTTGGATTTGCCTGTTGGAGTTCAATATCTTGCATACTTAAACGACCTTTCTTTCATTTCATGGCACAATACTCGGGATAATAACTCATTTTGGTATTTAGATGATAAAGACTACCACTACATAAAGATTTTTTCAACTGATGAATCCTCGATAGTTTTAAAAAAGCCTTTTTTAAGGAGGTCCTATCAAACCAAACGGCAAGTTACTGAAATCATTGCCGAAGCCTTTCCCAAAACCGCCTTGTTGGCAATAGTATCCATTTTCTTTGCCATAATTGTTGGAATTTTTGTGGGCATACTAAGTGCCATTTACAAAGGCAAATGGTTTGACAAAGTGGCACTTTTCTTCTCTGTCTTAGGGATGTCACTTCCTTCCTTTTTTGCAGCAATTTTGTTTGCATGGGTATTCGCATTTCTCTTAGCCGATTATACAGGACTCAGCATGTTTGGAAGTCTTTATTCAGTCGATAATTTTGGCAATGGTCAATATTTAGATTTCAAAAACCTTATCCTTCCCGCAATCACTCTGGGAATCAGGCCATTGGCATTAGTAGTTGAATTGACTAAGAATTCGTTACTGGATGTTTTGTCGCAAGATTATATCAGAACAGCAAAAGCAAAAGGACTTCCCTACAAAACCATTTTAATAAAACATGCTTTAAAAAATGCTCTTAATCCTGTAGTAACCGCTATTTCAGGTTGGTTAGCTGCTTTGTTGGCCGGTGCAGTATTTGTTGAATACATTTTCGACTGGAAAGGTATGGGGGTAGTTATTGTTGAAGCACTGAATTTCTATGATTTCCCTGTGGTGATGGGTTCACTACTTTATGTTTCCATTATATTGGTAATCATCAATATTTTATGTGATATCATTTATGGATGGCTTGATCCGAGAGTAAAAATGGGGTAATATATTTAATGTAATATTTAGGATGAAAGATATACGATATATTTCAAATGACGAATTAGTACTTTTTTTAGAAAAATGTGGAGAAAAAGCATTTCGGGCAAAGCAAATCAGAGAGTGGTTGTGGAAGAAAGATATTAAAAGTTTTGACGAGATGCTCAATCTTTCTCTTTCTTTGCGAGAATCTTTAAAAAGCAATTTTGAATTTAAAACAACTCTTATTGAGAAGGAGGAAAAGAGTATTGATAGAACTGTCAAATTTGTTTTTAAATTGTTTGATGGGAATAAAATTGAAGGGGTTTTGATTCCGTCGGATAAAAGGGTAACTGCATGCATTTCCTCTCAAGTTGGCTGTCCTTTGGGATGTCGGTTTTGTGCAACAGGAAGCATGGGTTTTAACCGTCATTTGCACTTTTCAGAAATCATCGACCAATATTCTTTAATGAACAAGAAAGCTCTTGAATATTATAGTCATGACATTTCCAATATTGTTTATATGGGTATGGGAGAGCCGCTAATAAATTATGATAATGTAAAAAAATCCATTGATATTTTAACTTCCAGTGAAGGCAAAGGACTCTCGCCTGCTCGAATCACATTGTCAACAGTAGGAATTGTCCAAGGAATTCGCAGACTTGCCGATGAGGGTTTTAAATGTGGACTTGCCATTTCCCTTCACAGTGCAGACGAAGAAAAAAGAAAAAAAATAATGCCTGTTACCACATCAAATACTTTACTTGAGCTTCAGGATGCTCTAAGGTATTATGTAGAAAAAACAAAAAGCAGGATTACGATAGAATATCTCCTTCTTGATAAAATCAATGACAGTCAAAATGATGCAATGAAACTTGCTCAGTTTTGCAGAGCTTTTCCCGTTAAAATAAATATAATAGAATATAACACAACTGATTCTGAATTTGTGGGGAGCAATCCGGAAAAAAAAGAGATTTTTGTCAATTATCTTGAATCTAAAAATCTGATTGTCAATATAAGACATAGCAGAGGGCAAGATATTTCTGCAGCATGTGGACAATTATTGCGAAAGTAAATAAAAAAATTGTATTTTTGCACATCAAAAAAATGCCTTGTGGTGTAATGGTAGCACAGCAGATTCTGGTTCTGTATGTATGGGTTCGACTCCTATCAAGGCAACAAAAAACAATTATTTTTTAACTCCCAGTTCAAGATAGATTGAAGTAACCAATTTTCGTCCTACTTGATATCCTTCTTTTTGGAGTTCATCTGTCATTTTTCTGATACTAAGATCAGGATATTCTTTCAGCCTTGAAATAATGACTTCTCGAATAGAATTTTTTCTGGAGTTAGCGGGTCTTGGTTTATAATAGACGCCTGACCTGAAAATTGAAAGAAGTTCACATTGGTGTTGTAAACTTAAAGAAGGATTATTTTGTTCAATCAAACTCCTTCGGTCTTTAATGGAGAGAATTGCAATTTTTTTTTTAAGAAATCAATGTCTAATTTAAGATCTTCATTTACCTTCGTAAGCTTATCGAGTTGTTTTTTAAGTTCTTTTTCCTTTGATAAATTATCTTTATCAAACATTTTTTCCAGATTTTCGATAAATTTACGTTTCCATTCATTAACCTGATGAGCTTGAATATCATATTTCAAAGCAATTTCAGCAGAAGTTAATTTTCCGGAAAGAGCTTCCAGCACAATAGTAGATTTAAATTTTGAACTAAATATACGTTTAGTCATATTATTCACCGGCTATATTACATTCTATATTGTTTATTGACAAAATAGCGGTATCAAAAAATCAGACAGGCAGGTTAATTTTAGGAATTACAACAGTAAATGTAGTTCCTTGATCAACAACGCTTTCAACTTGAACAGTCCCGTGGTATACTTCTTCAACAATTTTTTTCATAATTGACAATCCAAGTCCGGTACCACTGATAGCTTTAGTTTTTTCGTTCTTAATTCTGACAAAATCTTGGAATAATTTAGGAAGATCTTCTTCGCTCATTCCTATTCCGGTATCACTAACGGCAATTTTGACAGAGCTATCGCCCTCTTCGAGAGTACAGACAACTTCGCCATTTTCTTTATTATATTTAACAGCATTAGAGACAAGGTTGTTAAAAATAATTTCTATTTCCTGTTGGTCACCCATGAAGTTGATTTCGTCCGGATTAGCATTGATGAGGATTTTAATATTTTTCTGAATTGCCATAGGGCTCATTGTATCTTTCGAAATCCTCATCAATTCAGCTAAATCCAATTTTTTTACATCACGTGCTTTCTTTCCGGATTCCAAACGGGTAAGGTCTAACATATCCATAATTAAGGAGCGCATACCTCTAATTCGTTCAAGAGACCTTTGAATCATCATTTCATAATCATCAAGATTATTTCCCACTTGTCTTTCTTCCATTATACGCAAATAACCTTCAATAGCATTGATTGGTGATTTCAGTTCATGGGACAGCACAGAAAGAAATTGAAAACGGATTTGTTTACCTACGGTATTAAGTTGTTTGGTCATTCTCCGCAGGTAAAGATTTTTGGTAATTCCCTCAATAGAAGTTTTCAGTTCCTGAGGGGTAAACGGTTTAGGTACAAAATTGTAGGCACCGTTATTTGTGGCTTTAATGGCTAAATCAAGGGATGCGTATGAAGTAATCATCATAACGCTGCAATCAATTTGTTTTTTATTGATATACTCCAACACTTCGATACCATCCATTCCTGGGAGTTTATTATCTAATAAAACTATATCGATAGAATTGTTATCAATTATGTTGATTGCATCTTCTCCTGATCCTGCTTCTTCAATAGAAAAAACAAATTCTTCTTCCAGAAAAGGAAAATCAACAGAAAAATTTGAAAGTATTCTTCTGATCCCGGATCTAATTCCGGGTTCATCATCAACAATTAACAAATTTAGATTAGCCATAGAAAAGGGGATTAAAGTTTTAACAATCTTTTCATTTCTGATTGTAGCTGTTCAGGTCTGAGGCCCTTTTCGAGATATAGGTCTGCTTTAATCCAGCTTTTTTCTTCGTTAAAATCTTCGCCAAAGATCATACCTGTATCAGCTGTAACTGCGGTTACAATAATGACAGGAACATCGGGATATTTTTTCTTAAGTTTATAACTAAGAATAAATCCGCTATCACGATTATCCATCATCAAGTCAAAAATGGCAATATCAGGTTTTGTTTTTTCAATGATTTCCTCTGCTTCATGTTGTGTTTCAGCAGTAAGAACTTTCATTCCCAAATTAGTACATTGTAAATTCAGCTGAGTTAAAATATCAATATCATCATCAGCTATTAATACGGTTTTATTTTTTAATGTTTCCATAACTTTTATTAATTTTTTCTTGGAATTGTAATTTTAAATGTTGTGCCTGTTGGGCCTTTATTATTATCTGCATTAGTATCAATATGAATTTGACCCCGATGCATTTTCACGATACCATAAATAAGCGGAAGTCCAAGTCCGGTACCTTTTCCAATAGGTTTAGTAGTAAAAAAAGGAGTATAAATTTTATCAAGATTTTCTTCAGAAATTCCGCAACCGGTATCTTGAATTAGAAATTCAATATCATTTCCTTTCTCATTAAGCGTAATAGTAAGATTACCACCTTTTTCGCCCATTGCTTCGATAGCATTTTTTTCAAAGTTTGTCAAGACCTGCATCCACTGATCGGCATCCACTTCCACCATTTTATCTCTCAGATTAGACGTGAAGGAGATAATCACATTAGGTGGTGCAATAGCAGATTCCAAACTGTGTTTTACAAAGTCATCCATATTAACTTCTGTATAATGGACTTGATTTTTTCTTGCAAAATTAAGTAATCCGCCAACGATTTTCTTACATCTGTCGGCTTGTTCAGAAATAAGTTTTAAATCTTCTCTAATAGGATCATTTTCAGCAGCTTCATCAAGAAGGATATTACTATACATTGTAATAACACCCAAAGGATTGTTTAGTTCATGAGCAATACCGGCAGAAAGCTGTCCCATGTGGGCCAGTTTTTCTGTCTGTTTAAGAGTCTGTTGGGCAGAAGCCAGTTTTTCATTTGAGATATTGAGTGCTTTGATAGAATTGTGAAGCTTTTCAATAGTGAAAGGTAAACACATTTCACTTTCAGCTAATCCTTCAATTATAGCAATGGCATGATCAATACAGGTGTCATAGCCACAGGCGCCACAATTTAAGTGATCCTGGAGAGAAGCTTTTCCCATTTTAAGGAGAACTGCTTCAATTGCCTCATCGGACGGAAGCGGAATTCTTCGGTCAGCTGAAGAAAAAGTCTGCGAATAATCATCATCTTTAAATTTATCAAAATCTTCTTTCCAGCGATCCTGTTCTAATTTTTCCAGTTTATTTTTGACAAATTTCTTTAAATTGACAGTTTTAGTAAATTGGTGCCCTCCCTGAGTCATCCCGGGGCCCAAAATACACCCTTCACAGCACAATAATTCAAGATGAATAGACTTGCACATATCTTCATCAAATTCCCTGATAGCATCCCTGAAATTACTACGACCTGAAGCCACCAGAATATTATCCTTAGCAACATCGTCTGCTTTGTCAACAGCATGTAGTTTCCCACGTGTAATAGGGAAAAAAGAAGCTTTATTTCCTTTTGGGCCATCAAAATCAGAAGGTTCAATATTTTTAGGAGTGATATTATTTAATCGAAAGAGTTTACGTAACTCCTTAAAAGTAATAACAGCATCAACTTCAGTAGATTCGGCTTTTTTAGCAATACAAGGACCGATAAAAACCGTATTGATATCATCTCCATATATTTTCTTAGCTACGCGAATGGTTGCCACCATTGGAGAAACAATGTTAGCCAATGAATCCACAAGTTCAGGACAATAATGTTTCACATAATAGACAATTGCAGGACAATCTGTCGAGATTGTGCAGGGCAAGTTTTTATTATCATAAATCTTATTGTATTCATTGGCAACCAAATCAGCTCCAAAAGAAACATCTACGACATAATCAAAACCCAATTTTTTAATCATTCCGATAAGGATGGTGTAGTTGCTTATGTCAGTAAATTCAGCAGAGAAGCTAGGTGCGAGGCAGGCTACTTTCACTTTGCCATCTAAAAGTAATTGCTTAACATCGTCAGTATTATCAAGAAAACTTTTAGCATTTTGGCTACAAACTCTAGTACAGTTTCCGCAACCAATGCAACGTGAAGAAATAACTTCTGCCTGACCATTAATTATTTTTATGGCTTTAACAGGACACTCTCTCACACAGGTATAACAAACCCTGCACCGATCTTTCACGGTGAAGACAAGTTCGTTATTTATCTTGTTAGCCATTATAGAATAAGTTAATTAATTAAAGAAGAACATCTCTCTTTATATAGCTTGTATGGAGATATTCATGACTTCTATGACTTAACGGTTTCTCAAAGTATTTTTCATAAAGCTCAATAATTTCTGGATTTTTATGAGATACTTTAATGGTTTCCCTGTCATCAATATCATAAAGTGACTTCATACGTGCTTCAATAACGGAGTGAGTAGTTCCGATTCTTTGACCACCTCCTGCAATACAACCACCGGGGCAAGTCATCACTTCAATAAAATGAACATCATTTTTACCATCTCTAATCTCTTGAAGAAGAGTTGCAGCATTTGCAAGTCCGCTAACAACTGCGATTCCAATTTCAAGATCATTGATCTTCAATTTTATTTCCTTTCTTCCATTAAAACCTCTGATAGCAGGGATTTTAAAGTTGACAAGTTCAGAGCCGGTTAGTTTTTTGTAAGCAGTTCTCAAAGCAGCTTCCATTACACCACCTGTTGCACCGAAAATTTTACCAGCTGAACTACGAACTCCCATTGGTGAATCTGCCAATTCGGGCTCAATAGATTTCATATCAATTCCATGAATTTTGATCAATTCAATAAGTTCCCGGGTAGTAATAGCAATATCAACATCTTTAACTCCGTTTCGTCCCATTGTATCGCGTTGCATTTCAAATTTCTTTGCTGTGCAAGGCATGATAGAAACAGAGATAATATTTTCGGGTTTTAAATTGGAAATTTCTGCAAAATAAGTTTTAATAACAGCTCCCATCATTTGTTGAGGGGATTTGCAGGTAGATAAATTATCCAAGAAATCGGGGGCAAACTCTTCAGCATATTTAACCCAACCCGGGCAACAGCTAGTGAACATAGGTAAAGTTTTACCTTCCGTAATTCTTTGAATCAATTCAGATGCTTCTTCCATAATTGTTAAGTCAGCACCAAAAGTTGTGTCGAAAACATGAGCAAATCCCATTTTTCTCAGGGCTGCATTTAACAAGCCATTAATATCAGTTCCCGGTTCCATACCAAATTCTTCAGCAATAGAAACAGAAATTGAAGGAGCATATTGAACAACAACCGTTTTTTCATTTTGATGCAGAGCATCCATTACAATATTGGTGTGATTTTTTTCTGTAAGAGCACCGGTTGGGCATACCATAATACATTGACCGCAGTTTACGCAGCTTGATGTATTGAGTCCTTTTTGCATGGAAGTACCAATAAGAGTTTTACTACCTCTGTTAATATATTCAATACAGGAAACACCCATTGTTTCTTCACATACGCGGACACATCTGCCGCAAAGGATACATTTTTCAGGATCACGAACAATACTTGTTCCGGCATGGTCAAGTTTAAATTTGTTTTTATTTCCACGAATTCTTCTTTCAACAACGTGATATTCTTTAGAAAGACTTTGTAATTCACAATTGCTGTTTCGGGCACAATATAAACAATCGTCCGGGTGATTTGAAAGCAGTAACTCGATAATAGTTTTACGTGCTTCTGCTACTCTTGGTGAATGGGTTAAAATTTTCATTCCGTCAGATACTGGAAATGAGCAGGAACTAACCAATTTGGGGCTTCCTACAATTTCAACCACACATAATCTACAGGCTCCGGTTGGAACAAAATCTTTCATATGACAGAGAGTAGGAACTTTAATACCATTTCTATTCAGTGCCGTTAATATGGTTTCTCCCTCAAAAGCCTCTAATAATTTTCCGTTTACTTCTATTTGAATACTCATATCATTTTTTTATTAAATCATTTCTATTGCGTTAAAATTACAGGTTTCTTTACAGGTTCCACAACCGATACATTTATCTTCTACAATAAAATGCGGAGATTTCTTAGTTCCGATAATGGCACCCGTAGGACATTTCTTTGAACAAAGGGTACAACCAGTGCATATATCGGTATGTATTTTGAATTTTCTAAGTTCGGTACAGGTTTTAGTAGAACAATTACGTTCAAAGATGTGTTCTTCATATTCATCTCTGAACCATCTCAAAGTACTGAGAACCGGATTTGGAGCAGATTGGCCTAAAGCACATAAAGAAGTATCTTTAATAATTTTAGCCAGTTTTTCGAGTTGCATAACACCCTTCATACGTTCAAGGGCAGAATTTTCTCCATTATTAACCGGTTTTGAGGTAATACTTTCAAGAATTTCGAGCATACGGCGAGTACCTTCACGACAAGGAATACATTTTCCGCAGCTTTCACGTTGAATAAAATCCATAAAGAATTTTGCCACATCAACCATACAGTTATCTTCATCCATCACAACCAATCCACCTGATCCCATCATGGCTCCGGCCTTAATAAGAGTTTCGTATTCAATCGGGATGTCAAGATTTTGTTCAGTAATACATCCACCGGAAGGACCACCAATTTGAACTGCTTTAAATTTTTTCCCATTGGCAATTCCACCTGCAATATCATAAAGGACAGTACGAATAGTAGTTCCCATAGGAATTTCAACTAAACCGGTATTCGCAATTTTTCCTGACAAAGCAAAAACTTTAGTTCCTTTTGATTTTTCAGTTCCCACGGAACCAAACCAATCAGCACCATTAGCTATAATTTCAGAAACATTTGCAAAAGTTTCAACATTATTGATAATGGTTGGCTTTCCAAACAAACCGCTTACAGCCGGGAATGGTGGACGGGGGCTTGGCATACCGCGGAATCCTTCGATACTATTGATAAGAGCAGTTTCTTCTCCACAAACAAAAGCTCCGGCACCCATTTTAATTTTTAGTTCAAAACTAAAATCTGTTCCACAAATATTTTTACCAAGCAATCCATATTCCTTAGCATCTTTCATCGCAATTTTCAAACGTTTGATGGCAAGCGGATATTCAGCTCTGATATAAACATAACCTACAGAGGCTCCGATTGCATAGGCTCCAATAACCATTCCTTCAATCAAACGATGAGGATCTCCTTCAACAACGGCACGGTCCATAAATGCACCCGGATCACCTTCATCAGCGTTGCAAATTAAATACTTCTGTTCATTAACCTGTTGATTGGCAATTCTCCATTTTCTTCCGGTAGGAAAACCGCCACCGCCTCTACCGCGAAGACCGCTTTTTTCGATAATATCACAGATATCTACACTACTGTGAGTAGTGAGTGTTTTATACATACTTGCATATCCGCCAAAAGCGATATATTCATCAATACTTTCAGGATTGATAAGTCCGCAGTTCTTGAGTACAATTCTTTTTTGTTTAGCAAAAAAAGGTAATTTATAAAAATCGTTTACACCTTCCCACTGATTGTTGTTTCCAATTTGAATTTGACCCAAAACATCTTTAGTATTGAGTTTATTAGAAAAAGCAGCATCTAAGATTGCCTCTGCTTTATCGCTTGTAACATTTTGGAAAGCCAATCTGTTTTTTCCGGGAAGTTGAACATCAACAAGAGGTTCTGCTTTACAAAGTCCGATACAACCAACTTCCATAATGTCAGCATCAATTTTATTTTTGCTGAGGTAGTTTTTTATTGCCTCAATTGTCTCAGCAGCTCCGGCACCCAATCCACAGGTTCCTGCTCCGACATAGATAATAGGTTTTTCGATTTTTTCTCTTTTAATAACACTGAGTTGATTTTGAATATCAGTGTTTTTATTGCCTTTAATAAGGTCAATAAGCATTTGTTGTCTTTTATCTGAATTAAGTGTGCCCATATTATTCTTCTTTATTTCGATAAGATTCAATAATTTCTTTAATACTTTGTGCTGTCACATTTGCGTGGAAAGTTCCGTTAACATTAATAACAGGTGCTAAACCGCAAGCGCCCATACAAGCCACAATTTCAATACTGAATAAGCCATCCCTGGTAGTTTGACCGGCTTTGATTTTCAGATTTTTTTCTAATTCCTGAAGAACGGTTAATGAACCCAAAACATGACATGCAGTACCCCTACATACCATGATATGGTATTTTCCGGTTGGTTCGAAACGGAACTGATTATAAAAAGTTGCCACTCCATAAATCTTACTGGTAGGAATTTTAAGTTTCTTACCGGTTCTAACAATGGCTTCTTCTGATAAATAGCCTTCAGTCTCCTGAATGTCTTGTAGAAGAGATATTAATGAATCTCTGCCACAATTGTCATATTTCTTCAATATGTTCTCGATTGCTGTTTTCATACTTTTAAGTTGATACTGATAATTTATTTGATTTGTGAATAATTTATTGAATTAAATTTTTTTCTTTCCAAAAAATAGTAGTTTATTTTACTTATCATATCTGAGGTCAGATAATGAATAAGTCCCAATGGGTAATATGTTGTATAGCTGAATTCTAATCAAACATGTACATTGACCTACATGCAGCGTAATGTAAAAGAAGGAAACTATTAAGCTCCTAAAATCCTTTGAATTTCAGGAATAATTTTTTTTCCATCAACCGGTTTTCTCAGAAAACCATCTACCGGGAACCAGATTGAATGACCTTGTTCTGATAAATAGTCAACGCCGGCTTTTCCGGAATTGATATCTTTAACGAGGATAACGTGTAAATCCTTGAATCCCGCATTTTTACGAAATTCATGAGCCATAGCTTGAACATCAGGTTTTGTGGTAGTTAGAACGTCAATGGAAGTTTGCATTAAGATAGGAAGTTTTTTTAATTCTGGGTCGTCGGTAATTTCCTTTGCCAATTCAAATCCTTCGTATTGGGTTGTCATCATGACATCAAGAATGGCTAAATCGGGCTTTTCTTCCCTGATTTTTTTAATACCTTCCACTTTGTCATTGGCAGAGATAACCTTGTAACCCTCTTTCGTCAGAATTGTCTCAATAATAGTTACTACATCGATGTCATCGTCAACGATTAAAATTTTTTTGGTTTCCATAACTTTTTTTATTTTTTTGGTGCCTTTTTTAGGACAGTTATTATAATTTGTTATATACTACATTTTAACACCGCAAAAATAGTAATTATTTTTATATTACACGTTTATTTCTTCAAATTTTAAACATTATTATGAGGAAAAAATAAAACATGTTTTAAGGTTATTCTGCTGTTTTCTTTTTTACATTAAAGGAGATAAAAAGAACAAGCAGAATTGATGAAATTATGGCAGTTACGGCACCAAAATAAAACGGAAGACTTGAATTGACTTTATCATAAAGTACTCCGGCAATGATGCTTGCCGGCAATAGTGTAATTCCTAAAAGTCCGTTGTAGATTCCCATTGCAGTTCCCTGCTTATTTCCATCAATCATATCGGAAATAAAAGCTTTTTGAATTCCATCGGTGGAAGCCGAATATACGCCATACAAAGCAAAAAGTATAACTATTGTGGTAATATTTCCGCTGATTCCGAACCCGAAATATACTGTTGCATAAATGAGGTAGCCGAAAAGCAAAATTTTTTCTTTTCCTATTTTATCGGACAAACTTCCTACTGGTACAGAAAGTAAAACTGAAACAATACTAATAATCAGATAAACGAGTGGAATATAAGCAACTTTCACTCCAATTTCATTTGCTTTTACCAATAATAGAGCATCTGTTGAGTTGCCGAGGGTAAAAATAAAAACAATTAGCAAAAACAGGTAATATTTTTTTGGGAAATCTTTGAATCGAAATTTTTGAAGAAGTGTTTCCGGCTTTTTCCCGGCTTCTTTAATTCCGAATATTATAACCAGAATTCCCAAAATTGAAGGTATTCCGGCTAAAATAAAAATAAGTCTGTAATTGCCCGGAATAAAATATAATACTGCAAAAGCTACTAGTGGTCCCAAAATAGCTCCGCTATTATCCATTGCTTTTTGAATTCCGAAACTTTTACCTGTCTCTTTATTGGTCACAGAACCGGCAATCAAACTATCTCTCGGAGCTGTCCGAATGCCTTTCCCAACCCTTTCCGTAAAGCGAAGATATAAAACATGTATCGGGGCGTAAACAAATGCATAGAGTGGCATAATTAGCGCTGAAAGTCCATAACCAAACAACATAAAAGGCTTATTCTTTCCAATTTTGTCACTCCAAAAACCGGAAAATGCCTTTAGGAGGGATGCAGTACTTTCTGCAATCCCTTCAATAAGAGATAGACTTGTCTTTGAAGCTCCTATTGAAAGCAAAAACATAGGCATCACCGAATATACCATTTTCACAGCAGTATCTGTAAAAAAGCTGGTCAATCCGGAAAAAAAAATATTTCTGTTAAAACCAAAAATCTTTTTAGATTTTTGAAGTTTCTTTTTATAAGAAAGCTCAGCCTTTTTGACAAGCAAACTAATACTCTTGATAGGGTTCTGCATGGATATTAAAAGTCTCTTTTGAGGTTTCTTTTATTTTTTCGCAAAAGTAGTTGGTTTTTTAGACAAAATATATATTTGTTGAAAATTAAAAGGATTGTCCCGAAAACCGGAACAATCCTTCTTCAAAAATTAGTTAGATTTTCTTTCCAATATAGAAAACATAACCATAATACTCTTTATACTTGTGATATAATTGAGTTTCGTGACGTTCCCAAGCAATGAAATCTTTGGCAGCTTTATGTCCTGAATATTTTTTCAGAAAGAGTTCTTGTGCTAAAACTTGTGGAGCATAGAAATGCTCTATCCAACAATTTTCAGGCAGAATAAAAGTTGCCACTGGAATATAGCCGGCTTTTTGCATTTGGGCAACCTTGTTTGGGATAGTGTCTATCTCGGGATAAGCATCCATCCAAAATTCGTTGATTTCGGTGGGACGTTTTTCGGTAAACCACGACGCCTCGGTTACAGCAAGATAACCACCTTGTTTCAGAAATTTACGCCATTCGTTCAAGCCACGGTTAAAGCCGATATTATAGATTGCACCTTCGCACCAAATTAAGTCTAATTCTTCCTCTTTAAAAGAGAGTTTATCCATCGAACCGACAATACCTCTTACTCTTTTTTGAAGATTAAGTTTTTGCGAATTATTATTGAACAGGTCGATAAAATAAGAGAAAAGATCAATGCCTGTAATATGTCCGGGTGCATGTTGTGCCAGCACCATAGTTTGACCTCCCGTCCCGCACCCAATGTCGGCAATTAAAGAATCTGGGGTGAGATTATCGATAAAGCTCAGTGCTTTAATGGTCATTTCAGGACTTCCGGGTCCTTGTCGTTCCAGGTTTGAATAATATTCGCATATTAAATTAAAATCGAATTGATGAATTGATTTGTTATCGTCATTCATGATGTTAAAATTTTTGTTTGCAGTTATAGTAAAAGAGTACTATAAACAATTATTAATATAAAAAATAAATTAAAAACAACTCCGGCATCAAAATGCCTGAGCATAATCAAAGAATAACCTACAGTAACTTACAATAGGTTATTTACTTCACCCGATCCGTTATAAAGTTAAACATCCAATATTTTTAACGGCGCAAAAGTAGCAATTTTTTAGAAATTACAAGGGTTTGCGATAAATTATTTTTTTATTTTGAGTATCATAAATTTCAGTAATAGCCCCGCATTTATCAACATTCTGTTCCTTGAAATACTTCTCCATTGCCGGATATACTTTCATAATACCAATAAAAATGGACAATTTCCCTTTGAAAGGAATTTCAGTATATAAATACTTTCCGTGAGGAAGTGTTTTAATCGAATATTTTCCTTGCAATTCAGCGAGTTTTACGCTATCGACATCTGAAAGAAAAAAGCCGACATCGGCCCGCAATTTACTTTTTTCAATTTGCTGTGGATTATCATAATAGATTCCGAATCCTTTTTGTAAATCCAGTTTATCATCATTTAAAAGCATTTTATGAATCGTATCCATCACAAAACCACTTTTACTATAGTCACCTATCATTTCTTTGTAAACAACCGTTTCGCCTCCCTGTTCCGAAATTTGAAATTTAACTTTATTAAATCCACCATAATAGGCATACAGTAGAATTAATACAGATACTAATGCTATAATAACCAAGAGAATAATCTTTAAAATTTTCATAGGATTAATGTTTTAAGTTACTAAATTTTGTTTATGACATGCAATAATACTATTATTTTTTCAAATCTGACAAAAAAAATCCTGCAAATGTTGTTTGACATTTACAGGATAAGTAGAGAATAAGTTAAATGATAACTTATGAAATTTTACTGACAGTTAGGTTTAATAGGTTTATTTTTTCTGTCGGTATAATGAGTATGCAATAACTTATGAGACATATGTCCCAGCGGTTTTTCAAGGAATTCGGCATAAATTTGAGCAACTTCAGGATTATCATGAGATTTTCTCAATTTCATACCACTATCTTCGCGATAAATTGCTTCATTTCGTTTCATTCTGATTTCGGCACTGGTTGGGAAAGGTTGTCCACCACCGCCAAGGCAACCGCCCGGGCAAGCCATAATTTCGATAAAGTGATAGTTTGCTTCACCGGCAGCCACTTTATCCATTACTTTTTTAGCATTAACAAGTCCATGAGCAATAGCCACATTCAGAGAGACTCCTTCAAGGAATTTCCAATCCGGCAAAGTCCCTTCAATTTTCACAGAAGCTTCTTTCACTCCCTCCATACCTCTGACAGGAAGAATATTCAAATTGTCAAATGGAACTTCTCTTCCGGTCACGAGTTCATAAGCCGTACGAATAGCAGCTTCCATTACGCCTCCGGAAGCACCGAAAATAACTCCGGCACCTGTTGATTCTCCCATAATACTGTCACAATGTTCTTCCTGAAGAGAATTAAAGTCAAGGCCTGCTTGTTTAATCATGACAGCCAATTCTCTTGTTGTAAGAACATAATCAACATCTTTATAACCGCTGCTTCTCATTTCAGGTCTGTCTGCTTCAAATTTCTTTGCTGTACATGGCATAATCGACAAAGAAACAATGTCGGCAGGATCAATTCCTCTTTTCTGAGCATAGTAAGTTTTTGCTAAGGCACCGAACATTTGTTGCGGTGATTTGCAAGTTGAGAGATTATCCAGCAACTGAGGATATAAATGTTCAATAAATTTAATCCAGCCCGGAGAGCAGGAGGTCATCATAGGCAAAGATACTTTCGGGTCTTTGTCAACCAATGCTTTTTTAAGTCTGGTAAGAAGTTCAGTCCCTTCTTCCATAATAGTAAGGTCTGCAGTAAAGTCAGTATCTAAAACAGAGTCAATACCAAGTTTTTTAAGAGCAGCCACCATTTTTCCGGTAACAATTTCACCCGGTTCGAGTCCTAAGTCTTCGCCCAAGGCAATTCTGACAGCGGGAGCGGTTTGAACCACAACATGTTTTTTAGGATTATAAATAGCATCCCAAACCTCTTCAATATAATTTCTTTCAACCAAAGCACCAACAGGACAGCGGTTTACGCATTGTCCACAATTGGTACAAACCACTTCATACATGGTTTTTTCGAGGAAAGTAGAAATTTTCATGTGTTCTCCCTTGTAAGCCACAGCCAATGCACTGACAGACTGAAGTTCTTCGCAGGTTCTAACACATCTCTGGCAACGGATACATTTACTATCGTCTTTGATAATAGAAGGAGAATAGTTATCAATAGTATAGTTATGGAACGGAACCAGATCAATAAAGTTTTCGTTGGTAATTTTATATTCAGCAGCAAGCGATTGCAATTCACAGTTGCCGTTTTTATAACATTTGGTACATTCCGAGTTGTGTTCAGACAAAAGCAACTCAATAATATGCTTTCTTGCAGTTCTCACTTTAAGAGAATTGGTATGAATAACCATATCTTGGGTTACAGGAGTAGCACAAGAGGCGGGCAATGTTCTGACACCTTCCTGTTCAACAACACAAACCCTGCAATTACCTGCAACACAAAGGTCCGGGTGATAACACAATGTTGGAATATGAATATTAACCTTTTTAGCAGCATCTAAAATAGTAGTGCCTTGTTCGACACTAGTATTTATATCATCTATTTTTAAATTTATCATTTGTTTCATCTTGTTTAATTTTTAATGGTAATAAGTTGATTTTTTTAATAAATCATTTCTTCTTTAAAGTTAGATACAATAGTAGAGAAAGAATTGGCAACCGATTGACCTAATCCACACTTGGCAGTTAGTTTCATTGAATCAGTTAGTTTAAGCAGAACATCAAGGTATTCAGGTTCTTTTTCTCCGTTTTTAACGGCTTTAATACCTTTAACCAACTGTTGGCAGCCCACTCTGCAAGGAGTACATTGGCCGCAGGATTCTTCGGCAAAAAAATCAAGGTAATTAGACAGAACATTATACATAGATCTAGAGCTATTAAAAAGCATCATGGAACCTCCGGTAGGAATTCCTTCAAAGCCAATAATAGTCTCTTCAAATTTTCTACGTGGCACACAAAATCCTGAAGCACCGCCAACTTGAACAGCTTTGGTATCGCCGTCGCCATATTCTTCGACAAAGTCAGACAACTTCATTCCCAGTTCAAGTTCATAAACGCCCGGTATAGGAGTATCTCCGGAAACAGAGAACACTTTAGAGCCTCTTGAGTCCTGAGTTCCCATTTTACAAAAAGTATCGACGCCATATTTTTGGATCATAGTAATGTTGACATAGGTCTCAACATTGCTAATCATAGTCGGTTTATTTCTGAAGCCTTCCACAACGGGGAACGGGGGTTTATTTCGGGGTTCACCTCTTTTTCCCTCCATGGATTCCATCAGAGAAGTTTCTTCGCCACAAACATAAGCACCGCTTCCCATCAAAAATTCGATATGAAAATCATATCCCAAATTTTTAATAGTTTTATGAAAATCATCCAGTACTTTATTTAATTCGGGCAACATAAATTTATATTCTCCACGCAAATAGACATATCCCTTTTTAGCTTTAAGGACGTGGGCACAAATAGCCATTCCTCCAAATACTTTTCCCGGGACTTTAAGAAGGATTTCCCGGTCTTTAAAAGTCCCCGGTTCGCCTTCATCGGCGTTACAAAGGACATATTTTTCAGGATCAGCCTGAACTGCAGTGAATTTTAATTTTAAACCCGTGGGAAATCCGGCACCGCCACGGCCTCTCAATCCAGAATCCACTATTTCATCAATAATATCTCTGGGATCTTTTTTGATTACTTCCGCAAGAACGGGATATCTCTGAGGAACTTGGCATTCCTGGCACAAACCAAATATTACATCTGTTTTCTTTAAATTAATTGAGCTCATTGTATTTAATGTTTGATTGATATATTATTTTGAACGATATTCAGTTATGATATTGATCACCTTTTCTGGAGTAAGGTTGGTGTACGGAATATCATTAATCAGCATGGAAGGCTCCTGATCGCTCCACCCGATATCATTGGTTTCCAAAAGAGAAAAAAAGCGATCGGGAGTAGTTTCTCCCACTTTAATTTTCAGTGTTTTTTCGAGAGTTTTAATAATTTCCTTTTTCCCTTTCATTTCGGCAATAATTGATTTACATACTCTGATTACATATTTTCCTTTGGGTTCTGTATCAAGGAAAGAGTAAAAAGTGGCTGTTCCGAAAACCTGTGCAGCAGAAAGGTCAAGAGTTTCAGCAATTTCTTTCATCACTTCTTCACTCAGATAATGATTTTTCTCAACGATAGCCTGTAAAATCGGCATTAGAGCTTCTCTATTTTTGCCGTACTTTTCGGCAAGATTCTTAATTAATGAGGTTACTTCTGACATAGCTTATAAATTTACTTAATGGTTAATAATGTATATTTTTGTATTTTTTATATTAATGATTTGATGTATTAAAAATTTCTACAGCTCTTTCAAAAATTCCCTGGGTGTAGGATATTGAAAGCCCGTAATTAGAAACAGGAATACCTTGATCAATAGCCGGTTTCAATCTATTGAGCAATTGTTTTCTTGTAAACATGCATCCTCCGCATTGAATTACCAAGGCATAGTGATGGATATCCAATTGAGCTTTATCGAAACTACTCACCACTTCAAACTCCAATTTTTTGCCGGTAAATTCTGTTAGCCAACGGGGCAACTTAAATCTTCCAATATCATCACAATTCACGTGATGAGAGCAGCTTTCCATAATCAGCACTTTGTCACCGTCTTGAAGTTCGGAAATTTTGGGAGTTCCCTTCATATAGGCATCAAAATCTCCTTTTAAGCGGGCAAATAAAATGCTAAAGCCCGTCAAGGGAATGTCTGTTGGAACAATCTTACTCACCCGATTAAAAGCCTGACTATCGGTCACCACCATTCTGGCTTTCAAAGCACAATTCTTGAGGAAATAGTCAAGTTCCTCTTCTTGCAAAACAACATTTATGCAATGATGATCCAGGATGTCTCGAATAGCCATAACCTGAGGTAAAATTAAACGACCTTCGGGAGCTTCCTTATCAATGGGAGTAACCAATACCACCAGATCTTTTTCTGTCAGCAAATCTTTAAATAGGGTCACATTTTGATATAATCCTTCAGGAATTGTTTTTTTCAACAAATTCACCACATCGTCTAAATGAGTCGGGTGTATGGTACTGAAATCAACAATTTCGGCTTGAGTTATTTTTCTAATTTCCTCAATAGTAGAAGGTTTTAACGGTTCCTTATCACTTTTGTTATGAATAATCAGAAACGGAATATCATACTCGGTGAACTGTTTGATCAACTCTTTTTCAAAGCTCCCGAATTTATTTTCGGCAATCAACAGAATTGCACAATCAATAATGCCAAGAATCTGAATTGTTTTTTGAATTCGTTTTTCTCCGAGTTCTCCAACATCATCAATTCCGGCAGTATCAATAACTACGGCAGGGCCAATTCCAAAAATTTCCAGGGATTTTTTAACCGGGTCTGTAGTGGTCCCGGGAAGGTTAGAAACTATGGCAACATCTTGATTTACCAAAACATTGATAAAAGAGCTTTTTCCGAAATTCCGCCTTCCGAAAATGCCGATATGCGGCTTTAAATCCCTCCCCTTACTCATAGTATGAATATATCATTTAGTTGCAGAACATTTCAATCTCAAAATGAAAGAATTCTCTCGCAGCGTAAAGTATTGGTAGATTCTATTTCTTTTTCTTTAAGTGATGCAAAAATACATTTTTTTAATTAAAAAATAGTGCTTCGGCTTATTTTTTTTATTACTATGATTACAGAGAAAATCATAGATGTAAATACTTGATTATTTGAAATTAAAGAAATAATTCATGAAAAAATTCCAGAAGGTAACCACCCCGATTGCAAAAAGTTTTGAAAAATAAAAATTCCATTTTCCCTTGCCGTGTAAAACATAAATAGTGGCATTATTAAGTCCAAGTCCTATTAAAGAAAAACCGAAAAAAATCAAATATTGTCTCATAATAGCGGGATTGACGCTTTGAAACGTCCAAACTCTGTTAAGCAGATAGTTCGTAGAAGCTGCGACGATAAATCCGCAGGAGTTAGAAATGTATTTGTTTAATTTAATAAACTCTTTACACACATAAGTGATTGCAAAATCAACAAACACACCGCTACCCCCAACGACACAAAACTTTATGAATTTATAAAACATAGTATTATTGATCATGGTACATCGTTTTATTGATTAGTAATTTTTTGCAGCTCTTTGATAAAAAAATCGATATCAGACGGGGTTGTATCCCACGAAGTAACAAAACGCACTTCATCATTAAATTCATTCCATATATAGAAAAAATGATTTTCAAGCAATTTATTCACCAATTGCCGATTCATTTTAACTATCAATATATTAGCCTCTGACTTTTGGGTAAAAAGAGCCTCACAGGAAGAGAGAATTCCTTTTTTCAGTAGTTGAGCCATTTCATTGGCATGCAGGGCATTCTTAAACCATAAATTATTACTCAGATAAGCAGTAAACTGGGCTGCTGTGAATCGCATTTTGGAATAAAGCTGAGCTGACTGCTTCCTTAAATATTTGATATTTTCAGACAATTCAGGACGAAAAGAGATAACAGCTTCTCCCATCATCATGCCATTCTTGGTTCCTCCAAAACTTAAAATATCCACTCCGCAATCCACCGTCAGTTCTTTAAAACTCTTTCCAAGTGCCACGGCAGCATTAGCAATTCTGGCACCATCCATATGCAGATACATATTATATTGATGGACAAAATCGGCTAATGTTCTGATTTCTTCAGGCTGATAAATCGTTCCCAATTCAGTGCATTGAGAAATATAGAGAGCTTTTGGCTGAGAATGATGTTCAAAACCCCAATTATAAAGTTGGGGAGATATCAGTTCAGGGGTAAGTTTTCCATCTTGGGTTTCAATTTCTTTAAGCGCAGCACCTGTCATAAAAACGGGAGCTCCGCATTCATCCACCGCAATATGGGCAGTAGCAGCCGAAATAATAGAATTAAACGGCTGAACACAGGCACGCAAAGCTATCACATTGGCACCGGTACCATTAAAAACAAAAAAAGGGTCCGCTGTTGGCCCGAAAAAGTCTTTTATTTTAGCAATTGCTTCAGCAGTCCAGGGATCATCGCCATAAGCAATAGCATGATTAAGGTTGGCCGTAGCCATCGCTTTCATAATGTCGGGATGTACTCCTGAGTTGTTATCACTTCCAAAACTTCTCATAGAATATGTTTTGAGTGCAAAAATAAATTATTTTTGCACTCAAAACAAAACTGATATGTTAAAGATTGAAAACCTACATGTTTCCATAAAGGGAAAAGAAATTTTAAAAGGGGTTAATTTAGAAGTTAAAAAAGGGGAAGTTCATGCTATCATGGGGCCAAACGGGACGGGAAAAAGCACTTTGGCTGCCATAATTGCCGGAAAAGAAATTTTTGAAGTAACGGAAGGCTCTATTACTTATAAAGGCAAAAATCTTTTTGACCTTTCAATAGAGGATAGAGCCAGAGAAGGTATTTTCATCGGCTTTCAGTATCCGGTCGAAATTCCGGGAGTCAGTATTTCAAACTTTATGAGAACTGCTCTTAATGAAATCCGTCAGTACCGAGGACAAGAGCCTCTCTCAGGAGCTCAGTTTCTGAAACTGATGGAAGAGAAAAAGAAAATTGTAGAATTGACTGCCAAACTGAGTAACCGTTCCGTAAATGAGGGTTTTTCAGGAGGGGAAAAGAAAAAAAATGAAATATTTCAAATGGCAATGCTTGAACCTGAATTGGCCATTTTAGATGAAACCGACTCCGGACTTGACATTGATGCCCTCCGTATAGTTGCCAATGGAGTCAACCAATTGAAAAAACCAACGAATGCTACTATCGTAATTACCCATTACCAGAGATTGTTGGACTACATTGTTCCCGATAAGGTGCATGTTTTATTCGATGGCAAAATTGTTAAATCCGGACCTAAGGAGTTGGCTTTTGAACTTGAAGAAAGAGGATATGACTGGATTAAACAAGATTATGAACTTGGAAAGTTACTATAAGATGAAACCATTTACCCGTTATATTCAACAATTATTTGAAAATTGCAATGCCAAACTCCCATTTGCAGATAATCCGCAAATTCAAAAAGTAAGAAGTGAGGCATCGAAGGTTTTTTTTCAAAAGGAACTTCCTTCCAAAAAATTGGAAAATTGGCGTCATCAACCGATTGATGAGTTGGTGGAAGATCAATATGACATTCAGTTACAACCGAATCCCTACCGTCCCGTTGATGAGATTTTCAAATGTAAAGTGCACAATATTGACACTAATATGTTTACCTTCCTAAACGGTTGGTATATACACAAGAATAATCCTCTCACCATTTTTCCGGAAGGGATAATCGTTGGAAGCCTTAATGCTGCTATTGAACGCTTTCCGGAACTTGTCTTTCCTTATCTTGCCAAACAAGATCTTGAACAGTCTGACAGCATGATTGCTTTTAATGAGATGTTTTTCAACGATGGTATTTTTATCTACATCCCGGACAACATTATTGTCAGTAAACCTATGCAGATTATTTATCTGGTGGATAGTGATCAAAATCTGATGATTCATAACCGTAACTTAATAATAGTAGGAAAAAATTCTTCTTTATCTCTGGTACATTGTGATGACTCCCTGAATTTTAAAAAGACACTCATCAATAATGTTACCGAAGTATATTTGTCAGAGCATGCTACTTTTAATCACTATAAGATGGAGAATAAAGATGCTGACTCTCTATTGGTAAATCATCTTTTTATTGAGCAGAAAACTTCTTCAAAATTTTTCTCCAACGTCATCACTTTCAATGCCGGATATGTTCGCAACATGATAAAGGTTGATTTAATTGAGCCGTTTGCAGATGCCAAGTTGTATGGATTATATCTGGTTGATAAAAAACAATATGTTGACAATCAAATATATGTTAACCATTCCGCTACTGATTGCACCAGCTATCAGCTTTATAAAGGGATTGCAGATGACGAAGCCGCAGCCAATTTTAACGGACATATTTTGGTAAAAAAAGACTCCCAAAGAACCGTTGCTTTTCAGACCAACCGAAATATTGCTCTTACTGACAATGCCAAAATCACCACGAAGCCCTTTTTGGAAATTTATGCTGATGATGTTCAATGCAGCCATGGAGCCACTATTGGTCAGTTGGATGAAAATGCCATGTTTTACTTGCGTTCACGGGGCATTTGTGAAAGAAGTGCCCGTATGCTGCTGATGTATGCTTTTGCCAATGAAGTGGTAAATTTTATTGAAATCACAAGTCTGCAGGAACGCTATACTGATATGGTAAAAAAACGTCTTAGCGGAGAGCTTACCGTTTGTGACCAATGTGTTCTTCACTGCTCCGATGAAAAAGATTTTTCCTTTGAGATAGATATTAGTAAGATCTGAAATTAGGGAATATTTTTCTCTTGGTCTTTCAACGCTTACTTTTATAGCAAATAAAAAAAGCTGTCAACAATGTTGGCAGCTTTTTACGTATAAATTAATTACAGATTATTTTCTGTGAGGATATACTTTAAGAGCTTCTTCAAGACATTTCATAGCTTCTTTCAAATCTTCAACACACAAGCAATAGCTGATTCTCACTTCATGAGTTCCTTTACCATGAGTGGAGTAAAAGCCTGTTGCGGGAGCCAACATAACGGTTTTGCCTTTGTAGTCAAAATCTTCAAGAAGCCATTTGCAGAATTTATCTGAATTGTCGATTGGCAATCTGGCTACAGCATAAAAAGCTCCTTTTGGATTTGGGCAGAAACAACCGGGCATCTTATTGATAGCCTCTACAACTGTATTGCGTCTTGCCACATAGTCTTTAATAACGGCATCAAAATATTCTTTCGGGGTATCAATAGCAGCTTCGCTGAGAACTTGACCATAGGTAGGAGGACTTAGACGGGCCTGGGCAAATTTCATGGCAGTATTGTAAACTTCCTTGTTGTGGGTAATGAAGGCTCCAATACGAACACCGCAAGCACTGTAACGCTTGGAAACAGAATCCAGCAAAACAACATTTTGTTCAATGTTTTTCAGATTCATTACTGAAAAATGTTTTGCACCGTCATATACAAATTCTCTGTAAACCTCATCGGCAAAAAGGAAAAGATCATGTTTTTCCACAATTCTGCTCAGTTCAACCAACTCTTCTTCCGAATAAAGATAACCGGTAGGATTGTTAGGGTTACAAATCATGATGGCCTTGGTTTTAGGAGTAATAACTCTCTCAAACTCTTCAATGGCAGGCAACGCAAACCCATTCTCAATAGTAGAAAATATCGGTTTCACTGTCACTCCGGAGGAGACTGCAAAGCCGTTGTAGTTTGCATAAAAAGGTTCCGGAATAATCACTTCGTCACCCGGATCTAAGCAACTACCGAAAGCAAATAAAATTCCTTCCGAACCGCCACAAGTGACGATAATTTCATCGGGAGTAAGTTCAATTCCGACACTTTTATAATATTCAACCAACTTTTTACGATAGCTCAATATTCCCGCTGAATGAGAATAGGCCAACACCGGGAGGTCTGCATTTCTGACTGCTTCACGGGCTTTAACAGGAGTTTCAATATCGGGTTGACCGATATTTAAATGATAAACCTTAATTCCTCTGGATTTTGCGGCATCTGAATAAGGAACCAGTTTTCGAATTGGAGAAGCAGGCATGCTTGCCCCTTTTGCTGAAATCTTAGGCATGATAATTAGTTTTTGTTTATTATGAATTTATATTTCTATTTTTAAATTTCTCCTTTAATATCCAACAACATCTGCTTTACCTTCAGGCCTTTAACCTTAGTCAAGTAATAAATTGTGCGAATCGTTTCAATATCTTTTTTAGTAAAGAAACGGTCTCCTTTTTTATTTTTATAGGGTTTAATGAGGTCAAACTCTTTTTCCCAATAACGTAAAAGAGAGGTGTTTACATCAAACATTTTGGCGGTTTCGCCAATGCTGTAATATACTTTTTCAATCTCTTCCATAATCAATTGATATTAAGATTCTTCTCCCCTTGCTTCTTCCCGGCGATTATCCTTCTCTTTAATACTTTCGCGTTTGTCATACATCTTCTTCCCTTTAGCGAGTGCAATATCAAGTTTGGCATAGCCGTTTTCGTTAATCCACAATTTAGTGGGAATAATGGTCATCCCTCTCTCGTTCAATTTGCTCATAATTTTTTTCAGTTCTTTTTTATTGAGCAATAATTTCCGGTCTCTTTTAGGTTCATGATTGTTATAGCTGCCGTGTATATATTCACTGATATGCAAATCATGTACCCACAGTTCATTATTAATAAAAGAACAGAAAGAATCGGTGAGGTTG
>JAGVVH010000391.1 GCA_019135895.1 Bacteroidota bacterium
GGCGTTCCCGTCTTTATAGTATCTCCATTCGAGCTCAATGCCTGCATCGGCTAATGACCGGTGGATCAAACGGCAAATCAAAATCCGGCATTATTCTTTTAATGTCACTTTATAATTCATTGGTGTATTACAAATATTTGTTAATTCTCCTTTAATTTTCTTAATTTTCCCCTTGTTTGTTTTCTCATCATACTCATATACTCTGTATAAGAAGTATCTATCTTTTTCAATTTTACTTTTTTCTAATTCATTTCTTGTTACAAAGAAGGTTGTATTTATTTTTCCTTTTGTCGTTTTTACTTCAATGAATTTAGGGTTCCCTTCTAAGTCATATGATAATATATCATATCCCAATCCGTCACCTTTGGTTTTTGCGACATGCTCAATTTTTTTGGCAAGCTCCTTTTTCCCGTTTAATTCGAAGAACTCCTTTTCAAGTTCAAAAACCCATATCTCACCTAAATCTCCAATTCTCTTATTTTCTGCATCGTTTTGATGATGGTTTACAATACTCGGTGTAAAATTTAAGTTTTCAATCTTAGTTTCCAACTCGTTTGTTGAAATCTCGGTTTCTTCAACAATCTCTTTTGGGCTTACTTTTGGTGGAATTATTCTATCAAAATATTGGGTAACGGCATAAATAAAATCTTGTGTTAAAACATTATAATCCTTGTCTCTATAACATTTCTTATCAAGTCTCTTTTCATGAAGATTTAATAATTCTTGGTCTTTTTGAATTTCATAGCGAACAAGTTCACAAAGATTTTGATATAATCCGATGTTTTCAACTTTTCCAATACTTGGCTTATGAGCATAATCAATTCTTTCTGCAAACTTTTCAAACATGCCGTACTTGTAGAAAAAATATCTCTCGGGGTACATTAAAGTCAAGTATACAAGAATTGCTCTGTGATCTTGGAAATCTTTCTTTTTCTCAGGAAATACGTTATTACTCAATTTTCGAAAGTCTTTTTGAAAATTCTCCACTCGTTCAAGTAAATCAAAATCCTCATCATAAAGTAATTGAAACATCTCTCTTATTTGCTCTGGTGATGCTTCAATATTTTCAAGAAGCATTCTTCTAGGAAAATACTTATTCGAATCCAACAAATTCTCTGATTTGCTGAGAGACAATTCCATATTAGAATAAAAATCCTTTGAATTTATGTCAAAGTTATCTTGAAATTGTTTAATGGCATGCCATTTATAAATCTCTTGATTATGAATACTTTCAAAGTGCTTTTTATATTCCTCAATATATGACTTTACTAATTCAATATTCATATTACAGTAAGTTTATTTTGCTGACCGCTAACGTAAAAAGTGTTTTTTTCATTGTCCTCCTACAAATATAGCAAGAGTGAAAGAAATTTCACTCTATAATTCGTTCTTTTTTAATGGATAACGGTAATAATGAAAAAATTTTGTTGGACTTTGTAGCCCGTCTATGGGCATACTTTTGAATCGTTTTTTCCTGTTAGCAAAATGACACCTTTTGGGGAGCATTCAACACAGGGCCATATAGCTTTACTGCATGTTAGGTGCTGTCGCGATGAATCATCCTTTGAAACATCCGTAAGCATCTTCTTCAACGATTTTCAAAAAAGCTTTTAAAGTCTTTACCTCGGGTCTGGGATTGTATGGATACCATTTTAAGTTTGCTCGCATCCAGTATATCTTCCAGATATTTTTACCTTTAATAAAAGTTGTTTTTGCATATGGGTACCTCCGTATTTCTTGGGGATTATCCCATACAGGTCTGATTTCAAACAAGAATACACTGTTGCCTTTCAGCTCATAGCCAATATCAAGTTGTGGTCTGATATCGGGTTCGGGTCTAACGAAAGCTATGTATTCTTCCATTGTTTGAACGATTTCTGCCGATTGTGAAATATCAAATGCCATAAGGAAATGATTAATGTAAAAGCGTTTTATTTATTGTACTCTTACAAATATTGCAAGAGATAGCTTGATTTTGATCAACCGAAGCAGCCTTTCCAGTGTGGGTTGGTCCATGGTAATATTCAGGGAAGGTTTTTTTTGTGTTTGATCAGGGTGACGAAGTCGGGGAGGGGGGTCTCGTCCTGGATGTCGAGGGTCAAGGGGATGAGTTTCCCGACGGGCTTTGCCTCGGCAAAAAGGGTTTTCATCTCGGGGGAAAGGGGTAAGTCAAGCACCCCGGGGCGGGTCTTTTGGGTGAAATAAAAGCCGGCTTTGACCAGGTTTTCCCAGAGGGAGATCCAGACGACTGTTTTTTTTCTGTACGTGGCTTTTCCCAGCCAGGCGTTCCCGTCTTTATAGTACCGCCACTCAAGGTCAATGCTTGCATCGGCTAATGATCTGTGGATCATTTCCATGACCTGGAAAAGGGTGGGGGCCAGGATGCTTCTGAAGAGGGCTTCATCGGGTTTTTGTTCCGGGTTCCTGAGGAGTTGTAGTGGGGTTTGTTCTTTCATATCATAATACTTGTCAATTCCGCCAAATCCGCGTATCAGTTTATTGTCCCGTGTTTTTTGAATAAAGTGGGTCAGCCGTTTGGTGAATTCTCCGGGCCGGTTTCTTGCGCTGTCTATATAGGCAATCCGGATTCTTTTATAGGGGTCTGAGAATTTTAAAAAATTATTCCAGGCCTCTTTGTCCCTTTTTATTTCATCTAAAATGTCTGTGGGAAAGAGAAATTCCCGGGAGGTGATTTCCCGGGCTGTATCTGCGAATGCAGGATGAATCAAATGGTTCGCGGCCAACCATTTCAAACGTTCAATGTTGGGTTGTGAATAGTGGCTGTTGGCTTTCCTGGGTGTGAACCGTTGCATGGTGTGGTCCTTGTCAAGGGATTTGTTTGTGCTGTCTATCCAGCCGAAACAGAGGGCTTCTTCAACGGCATCGTTGTATTGAATACGTTCCAAGCCGATAGATTTTTTGGCATAAACCAGCCAGATTTCGCTGCGGATGTTGAAATTCTGCAGAAGCCAATTTCTCCACTCGGCTCGTGTTTTGATATTCAAAATACACTCCGGTTTCATTCTGTACCTTTTAATCCAAATCAAGAACTATAAGGATATTTTCTTTTACTTTTTCAACAAGATCAACCGGGAGCTTTCCAACCTTTTTTATCAGTCGTTTGTTGTCGATAGCACGAATCTGGTCTATCAGTATATCACAATTCTCGTGCAAATTTGCTACATCCTCCCTTATGTGTACCCTCAATATATCTGATTCCGTAACTACATTTGTTGTTATGGGACAGATTAATGTGGATGGATGAGAGACTTTATTCAACAGGTTTGTTTGTATGATCAACACCGGACGTGTTTTCCCCGGTTCTGTTCCTATCTGTGGATTCAAATCTGCAATCCAAATCTCAAATTGCCTGATTGTCATAATCGACAGATTCAAATTCGTTTAACACCCGAATGGATTCATCTTTAACCAATAGAGATTCCTCTCTCAATTGTTTTTCAATCAGCTGACGTTTCTGAATCTTATTATAAAACGAAACAGCCTCATTAATATATCTGTTGCGAGGTTTTTTTATACGAGTCAGAATGCTCTCCGTCTCACAGAATGTTGAATCGTCTAACTTCAAAAGTACTGTTTTCATAGGATGAATATTTACCACAAATATATACTATTTGTATATACTTTCAAATATTAATTTGTGTGTTTATTCAAAATTTGAGGTGTAGTTTTCAAAAACAGTTCAAGCAATCTAACCCACAGGGTGCTGTCAATACTGTTTTGTTCATTTTTTTATCTTTTTAATTGCCTTGATAATTAATAAGATTATGGTTATTAGCCATCCAATCGGATAAGGAAGTATAAGTAGACACCACCACCAGGATAGCGTTGATGCGCCGCCAAAACCACCTAATGACGAAAAATATAACATCAAACACACACCCATTGTGATCATTACAGATGTTATCAGAAATATTCTTCGATGTCTGTCGTGTGTCAGTTGTGTTGACAAAGCAATCAATGCGCTACCACCCACTATAATTACTGATCCTTCCAAAGGATCAATTGCACCGGCTATTAAAGCAATTATACCGATGATGTAAGTGATACGAATCCATTTCATTTTTATTGTGCTTTTTATTTTATGTCAGTCTTTCTAACTCGTTCTATCAACATTACTTTCGGGATTGCTAATCCAAAAATCAATTCGGGGATAACCAACCCAAAATTTTGTATTTTAAATATTGCCAGATCCGTAAAATGCATCCGGTGAGCAGTTACCTGGCGCGTTCTATGCCTTCCAGGTGGAAGCCAAAGCGTTGGTGGATGTTGCGGTTGGGGGTGTTGGCGAGGGTGCATTTTTATCTGTCGCTGTTTATATTGTGTACATAATTAAATTTATAGGCGAACCGTTTCCCCATTTCACGTTGTCCTTCTGAGTCAAAGTGAATTTTATCTCCATTGTCCTTTAGGTCATCTGTCTTTATCAAAAAGGCATTTTTATCGGTTTTAACGTATTCTCGAATCTGTCTGTTGATGGCCAGAACATTCGTATCAACTATGGAGAAGGAGCCCAATTCTCCAATTAATATGGGCAAGTTCAAGTCATCGGCGTCTTTTCGGAATAGATCAAAGAGTATTTTGAGCTGTTCTTTGTAAACCTCAATTGTTTCACTTGAAGTCGCATCGTTTTCGCCCTGGTGCCATAGGATCCCTTTAATTATGCCATATTCTTGTCCAAGAGTTATTTTGTCCTTGAAATTGGAATAAAGCTTCACATTTCTGTGATACGCATCATTGATCCATTGAGCTATTGAACTGCCACCAACAGCTGTAGGCAAGAGTAAAACAGTAATATTCTCCGGGATTGTTTTTAATAAACTATACCCAAAAGATAGCCCACAATCTAAACCTGTCAGACCCGGTTCATAAAAATGGAGCGGCTCTTTTGCCAATATCAGTTCATTGTGGCTGTTGATGGTTAATATCCTTTCATTTGGTATAGTGTCTTGTGGTTCAATAAATGCGCGTCCTGCCATGTTCGATTGTCCGGCAAGCAAGAAAACCCAAACATTTTGTTTGTGGGGAATCGTTATTGGTGTTTCTTCTTTTGTTGGGAAAAAAGCGGTTCTATCATAGTTCTCATGTACCTCACATCCAATGAAGAAAGGGAGAGATAGTAATAGAAATATGTAATTAATTATTTTCATCCCCCCTCAACCTGCTATACACCGCCAGATCCGTAAAAACGCCGCCTGTCAGTAGTTCCCCGGCACGTTCAATGCCTTCCAGCTTAAAGCCCAGGCGTTGGGGGATGTTGCGGCTGGGGGTGTTGGCGAGAGCGCATTTTATCTGGATGCGGTTCATATCCAGTTCCCGGAAGGCAAAGTCGCAGAGGGTGCTTACCGAGCGGCTCATGATGCCTCGGCCTAAAAAATCCCGGGAGAGCCAGTACCCGATCTCGGTTTTTCTGTTGGCCCGGTCGGTGTCTTTAAAGCCAATAAGGCCGGCCATCCGGCCGTTAACGCGGATGGTGAAGGTGTATTCCATCCGGTCTTTGGGGGAGTTGACCACCGATTCTACAAAAGCGTGTGTGTCCGAGAGTTGTTTGGTGGTTTCCACAAAGGGCAGCCAGGGGCCCAGGTGTTCGCGTTGGGTGTCAATGGTGTTAAAAATGTCCGGGGTA
>JAGVVH010000531.1 GCA_019135895.1 Bacteroidota bacterium
CCCAAATAACTTAATAATAAACCGGTTAAAAAATAAATTTTTTTCATTTGTTGAAAAAGTGCTGCAAGTTTAGTTAAAATAATGATAAGTTGTATCAATAAATTTTATTTTTATCTATTTTAAAAACGGAATGCACAAACTTTTCTTAACATTTCTTATCAGTTGCAAATTGCTGCATGAGGGATGGCAAGGTTCCCCTCCAAGCGAAAACATTACAATTGTTCTCCAATACCACGAAAATTGCAATTTTTTTTGCAAAATGCTTCATCCTTAGAAAATTTGAAAAATTATTATTGCAATCGAAAAGAAAAAAAACTATTTTTGTGAACTCATTTAAAACGAGAAAAATAAATTTATAAAAAAAGTAAAAGTCGGGTTATGGAATTATCCCAATTTACGGTTAATAAGAAGAAATTTATCTTAAAAACGAGAATGAATTGTAAAAAGAGGGAGAAAATAATAAATTGAAAACACATACTCTTGATTTTAAATGTTTAAGTGATAAAGAGATTATTGCGTTGCTACTCTCCAATAATACATCGGCAATTGTCTGGTTCTTTTATCAAAAGTATATTGCTACATTTCGTTACAATATCTATAAACTTTTTTCATATTCGGTTGAGGTGAATGATCTGATAGATGAATTCTATTTGTATCTTTTTGAAAATGATTGGAAGCGATTGCGAACCTATAATGCCGATGCTTCATCATTAAACACTTGGATTTCAGTTGTCTCGTACCGTTTTTTTAAAAATTACAAGTTGCGAATGATAGATTCCAACGGTCTTATCACTATACAGGAAGAGTGGGATGAAAGTGCAAAAGCATTGGTGCAACACTGTGATACGGAAATGAAAATGGATATTTCTATGGCTATAAATCAAATTAAGAATATAAGAGACAGGAAAATTGTGGAATTGATATTTTATGACAATATTCCGCCACAGGATATTGCCAAAGAATATGGACTTTCCGTTGATTATATTTATACAATTAAAAACAGAACGGTTAAACTTTTACGGCTTAAATTGAATGCTTACTATTAAAAATAATATTAATGAATACAATTAGTGACGAGCTTTTGTCAAAATTTTTGGATGGTAAGACAACCGATGAGGAAAATGAAGCGATATTTGCTTATTGTAATGCGCATGAAGAAACGCTTGAAGAGTTGTTGATCATGCGGCAGGCGGCTTCTATGGCAGATAAGGAAAGTGATTTTGTTGTAGAGGAAGATGAAAAACGACATTTTGTGGAACAAACCATACGATCTCATTCCATTAAAAAACGGGTAAAATTTACGGTGTGGATTTCTGTGGCGGCCGCTATGGCAGTCATTATTATTGTCGGAACGTTTTTTTTCCGTTCAAGACAAAATCCGGATTTGATTGCTCAAAAGGGACAAAATAATAAAATGACTGTTTCCGATAGCGTTTTTGAAAACGATCTCTTGATAGAGGAAGATACTACGATTGCAGAGCCTTTGAATCGGAATAAAACAGAACAAATAAAAGAACAACCGCAATATTCCGAAAACAGATCGTTATCCGCCGAAAAAGAACCGTTAAAAGTTCAAATTATGGAAAAAACCACGGCAGCTACCCAAACTGCGGAGAATACATTTTCCATGCTGAAACCGGATAAAAGTCCCTATCGGATATTATGTAAAAATTTGGATAAATCATTTTCATTTCAGTGGCAGGCAACGCATGCTAAAAAGACTGAGTTTATTCTCATGAATGATAAACAGGTTGTGCTTTATGAAAAAATAGAGGCTTATTTCAGTTCATACTCCTTGTCGTTTCGTAATGTGATGGAATACAATACTCTTTATTGGAAAGTTAAAATTGTTTTCGAAGATAATACTTCTACCCAAAAATCGGGTAGGATTGATGTGAAATATGAATTGTAACTGTTAAACATGAATTTTAAACACTTACGTATGAAAAGGTTTAGTACAACTTTATTGTTAATTGCTTTAGTACTATCGGGAGGGGCACAAAAACCGAAAACCGTCACGGTGGAAGCACGTGGAACTTCTTATGTTTTTGATAATATAACTCCCGACCAGGCAACCGAAAGAGCTTTGTATGCGGCTAAAATTGAGGCATTGAAACAAGCAAATGTCCCGGAGAATGTTTATAGTGTAACTTTGGTGAATATTGAAAATTCAGGAAATGAGTTCAGCGAGATTTCTTCAGAATTGGGCAAAATATCTATTGACGGATTGGTATTGGTAAAAAAGAAAACGGTAAACAAGGTTGTTCACAACGATGATAAACCTATCGAGATTATAGTGGACATTACCGCAGAAGTGATGGTTGAAAAGCAGACGGAAGATAAGACTTTTACATTAAAAATCGGAGGTCTGGATAAAACGACCTATCGTGAAAATGAAAATCTTACTTTTACAATTCTGCCATACAAGGATTGTTATGTACGTGTTTTTTGGTTTAACAATTCACTCAAGGGAACCGGCGATATTCTGTTTCCCTATCGGGATGCAAACAAAGATGCTATGTTCTATGCCGATAAATTATATCCATTTCCACCGACTGATCCAAACTTTTTAGTAAGTCAGGAATTTGAATATACAATGACCAAAGAAAGTAATGAGCCTTATGAGAAAGTTATATTGTTAATTGTGGCTTTAAAGGAAAAAATTCCTTTTACGCAAGAAGTTACTTATGATAATGTCATTAAATGGCTGTTTACGATTGATAAGAGTGAGCGGTGTGAATTCTGGTACCCTGTTATGATTATAAAATAAAATATTTTTTTTTGATAGATTTAGCTATTTTCATGACTATATACAAGTAAATATTATTAATTAAAACAATTACAATTATGAAATCAATGAAACAAATTTTGGGAATTGCCATGATGGCAGTGGTAATTCTGACAGTGAATCCTGTTGTTGCACAAACTTCAAGAGAAGAAAAAAAAGAACAAAAACAGCAAACAAAAAATCAGGAGCAGTTGAGAAAAAAACTTTTTACCAAAGCGGATAAGTCAGCGGTTAAAGAAGCAAAAAAATTAACGAAAGAGGGATGGAAAACTATGGGATTGCCTATCGAAAAGCAATTGGAAGAGACATGGACAAAAATGTATGATCAAGATGCTTCCGGTTATCCTCGTTATATTACGGCACAGGAAATGGTAACGGCAAACAGCTATTCTGCCGCACAGTCGGCAGCCGATAATGTGGCAAAATTGCGTATTGCTTCGCAAATTAGCAGCAGTGTTGCCGCTTTGGTAGATATTGCCCTTGCCAATAATGAAATTTCACCTAAGGAAGCCGCTTCTATCAGTAAAGTTGTTGAGAATTCTAAAATTATTATTTCCCAAAAATTGGGAAGGGTATTTAAAACTTTGGAGATTTATAGAGTGGTTAATAATAACTACCAGATAAGAGTTACTATGTGCTATGATATGAAAGCGGCTATGCAAATTGCCCATGACTCTATCTTGGAAGAACTGAAAAATGATTCCGAAATTAATAAAGCACAATTGGAAAAGATAATGGGATTGGATCGTCTGATGGAACAAAGTAAAGACCTTGTTCCCGATGTTGATGAAGTGGTGGAATAAACTTTATTTCGATAGAATGTTCCGGCAATATCAATTCTCTTTAAGCTTAAAATGTAAATGATGAAAAGAATAGGGTATATTTTAATAACAACGATATTATGGGTGACAGGAGGAACGCTTGTCGCTCAAACGGAAGATGATTTTTTGAATACATTTAACGATTTTAAGCGGCAATCGGAAAAAGAGTTTGCTGTTTTTAACGATTCTATCAATAAACAGTTTGCCGAAAATTTGAAAAAACAGTGGGAGGAGTTTTCAGTCTTTTCCGGAGTAACTCCTCCGTTAAAACCCAAGCCGATTGTTCCGCCGAAGGTGAACCCCGATTTGCCGGTAAAAACACCTGATACGATTCCTGTGAAAGAAATTACGCCTCCGGTATCTCCTGTTCCTGCTTTTGACCCCGAACCCCGATTCGATTCGATTCCCGACCCGCAATTAACTCCTCGGCAAAAAACAATGGAAATTAATTTTTATGGAAATTCTTTAAAGTTGCAAATCCCGTCAAATGCTTTCAATTACCGGCTTCCCGAAGTGTCCGATACGGCAATTGCCGACTTTTGGATGAAATTGAATGATGACAATCTACAATTCCTTATCAAACAATGTGCAAGTGTTAAAAGAACACTTCAGTTGAATGATTGGGGAGTATATAATTTGACCAAGTGTGTGGCAAAACATGTTTTTTCGGATAATCAACATAATGAAAGAACCGTTTTTGTTGTTTTTCTCCTGAATTCCATGGGGTATGATTCGAAAATTGCATACGGTAATGATACTTTGTATTGTTTGCTGAATGTTGAACAACAATTGTATGCCGTTCCTTTTTCGAGATTGTCCGATAAGAGTTCTTATTTTATTTTCGATATAGATACACGACATCAAAAAAATATAGGAAATATTTATACCTATTCGTTCGATTATCCGAATTCGACACGCAATATGGACATGAATATTTATACAAGTCCCGATTTTAGTAAATCCATTCGCTCAAAACTTGTTGAGGATAAGGCATTAAATACTTCCATTACGGTGCAGTATAATTCAAATATCATAGATTTTTATAACGATTATCCGCAGGTGGAATATAATGTGTATGCCGATGCAAAAGTGTCTCCCGAGTTTTATACTTCTATTATCAGAGCATTTAAGATCCTGCTTAAAGATAAGTCCGGGACGGAATCCGTTTCTTTACTCCTTAATTTTATGCATTATTCTTTTGATTATGCCACGGATGATGTTCAATTCGGTTACGAAAAACCGTTATTTTGTGAAGAAAATTTTTATTATCCACAAAATGATTGCGAGGACAGAGCCCTATTGTTTGCTTTCTTAGTAAGGGAAATTCTCGGTTTGGAGGTGGTATTGATAAATTATCCCGATCATGTTGCCACAGCCGTGAATTTTGGGAATCTTGAGGTTGCCGGTGATAATGTCTTGATAAATAATAAAAAATATGTGATTTGCGATCCTACTTATATTGGAGCCTCTATCGGAATGTCTATGCCACAATATAAAAATCAAGCGGTGGAAGTAATTATGCCGGGGATAAGATCAAAATAGAACTGTTAATGACAAATGATATTGATTTTTGTTTAGGAAAAATAAAATATAATGTATATTTGCATGCAAATTTTAAAAATTGAAGAAGTAGATAGCGGATTGGCAATATTGTCATTTTGAATTTGTTATTAATTATGAAAAGAACCCTTATCTTATTGACTTTTTTCTTGATGGCAGGCATGGTAACGGCTCAAAACATCACGATTGTGGAGAGTATGCAGCAGGGAAAGCAAATTATTATTACCTATACTTTGGATAAAACTGCCGATATCAGTGTCTATTGTTCTACCGACGGCGGCAAGACTTTCGGGATTGCTTTGAAACAGGTAAGCGGAGATGTGGGGAAAAATGTGGCGGCCGGCAATAATACAATTGTATGGGACGTATTGGCGGAAGTGGACAAATTGCAGGGAGACAATATTTGCTTTAAGGTAAAAGCCTCTTCTTTCGGAGATATGGAGATGGTGTTCGTGCAGGGCGGCACTTTCACG
>JAGVVH010000235.1 GCA_019135895.1 Bacteroidota bacterium
ATAAGTGGATATTTTAAGAGTACAGTACGGAATTCTACCCGGGTCAATAAAATATGTACTTGACAATTGTCTTAACCTTACAATATCTCCGCAATAATTAAACATACGATTCTTAAATTTCTGAATAGTTTTCCTATCATGTAAGTTGAAGAAGAAACCATTAGTGTTACATTCTAATATGTTGAACTCTATGAGATTAGATCCCCATCCGGGAGACCAATCAACTCTTGAATCACTATATGATCCAATTAGAAGAACTGCATAATATGAATCTGGATTGATATTAGAAAACGAAAATTCAATTTCAGCGGTTCTCCTGATAAATTTGTCAACTCCTCCAAGGGAACAGCGGTAATCATTAGGTTTATCCAGGATCAGTATATCTGTTTTGAGCGAAATTAAAGAGAGTTCGGGGGGTGGTTTAGGTACCATTATCTCTGCTGAAATATCAGGTGTTTCTTTCTCCTTCGCATGAAAAAAATACTTCCCCCCTGAATTCTCTTAGTGAGTCATTTATAACATCTGGATATTCAGTTAAAAAATGATTTTTCAAAATATATGCTACGAGAAAAAGCCATACTATCGCGAGGGATGAAGGGAGGGCGTAAAGGGGAGTATGTATCATAATAGATTGTATCATCAATATCTATAATACCGATAGCACAAAGCTGTTCTGGCAGATCAGGTCTGTAATATCTTTCCTTACCTTCACACTGAAGGATAATCAATGCAACAAATACTAAAAGCCAAATGTGCGATCCCCGCTTAATTACAGCCATTTTTAATTTGGTTAGCTTCAGTAAATTTAGAAAAAAACCTGTACAATGCAACTTGTCTTCTGCAGGGAGCTGAATATGGATTTATTTTTTCCGTGACAATCCGCGTCAGTCCATGGTTAAAAAAGAATTCACCACGGTCCCGATTGTCATCGGGATCACGGAGTATCCATGGAGTTGGGTACAGAGTAATTTCCTAAAAAAATGGATCATACATTTTACCAGTCTGGTTAATATTAACGATAAGGTCTCTGCTCCTGCAAAGAGCGATGATACCATTTCCACCAACCACATTCCCGTTAATATTTATCAATTCACCGAAAGGATCATCACGTTCCATTTTGTAGGTATAAAGGCTTTTATAGAAAAGGTAGGCTTCTTTTGGAAGAGACATTATCCGGACCTGGAAATATTTTACAAATGATGGTATATATTTTACATTATCCCACTGAGCTAATATTTTCATCGTACAAGTCCCGCCTGGAATTTTGCTTCCATCGATAAAATACGAGTATAGAGTATCAGTCATACATCCTACCCCATAAGAGTGGGAGAAGTATTCTAAACAAAAATGTTGAATTGTCTGACCTCCTTTGAAGGGGTAAATGAATCCATCGGTATTAGTCTCAAGAATCTGGTAATTTAAAATATTAGATGCAAAATGTCCTGGACCATCATCCCATGGAAAATATTCAGGAGGGTACTCAATATCCAATGGTGTATACTCAGGAGGGGAACCAATCAGAAAGAATACATAATACGAATCCGGATTAATGTTTGAAAATGAAAATTCTATTTCAGCAAATCTTTGTGTGTAAGTTGTATACTTTTCGGGTTCATATGGTAGAGTTCCATCTCCATAGAAATAGCATCCCTCCCTGGGTAAATCCAAAGTATTAATTCCTGTTCTCAGTGATACCAGACATGGTTCCGGAGGCATGTCTGGAACTGTACATTCAGCGGAAATATCCTGGACATCTCTTTCTCCAGCATGTACAAAATACTTTTGTCCTGATTCAAATTTCAGATCAGCAGGTATTTCTATGAATGGATTTATTACAGGTTGGTCGGTATTATAAACAAATAAATCTTTCCCTTCATCTGAGATCTTAAATTTAAATTCCCTGAACAAATCCGATCCATCTGAATATTCAGTCTGATATGACTTCTCAAAAAATATTTTTTTCGTCGATACCAAAGAATCAACCCAACAAGTGGAGCAAGCACCACCAGGCCAAAATGGATTATTACAAATATTATAAGACAGAGTATCATCAATATCAATCAGGCCAATAGCACAGAGTTGTTCCGGCAGATCAGGCCGGTAAAATCTTTCCCTGCCCTCACACTGAAGGATTATCAATGCAACAAATACTATCAGCCAAATGTGCGATCCCCGCTTAATTACAGACATTCTTAATTTGGTTTGCTTCAGTAAATTTAGGAAATAAACCTGCATCATGCAACTTACACTTCCACTGGAGCGGAATTTGGCTTCGCCGAGCTCACCGCCACTCGGCGGTTCGGTTCATCTCCGCCAGTTGACTGACCCTCCACCTGCACCCTGCACCCTGCAATCTCTCACCGCTCAACCACTCACCGCTCATTACTCACTACTCACTCCTCACCTCTCACAACTCACCGCTCGCCTTCCGCCTTCCGCCTAAAAGAACGGATCATACATTCCCCCAGTCTGCCCTGTATAAACTATCAGGTCCGTGCTTCTGCAGAGAGCAATAATCCCATTTCCGCCTGTTATATTTCCATTAATATTAACAAGTTCAGCAAAAGGATCGTCACCTTGTATCTTATAAGTATAGAGACTTTTGTAGAAAAAATAAGCCTACTTTGGAATGGACATGAGCTCCACAGCCCGTGTTGCCGGCAGGTTTTTTATTTGTTAAGCAGAGATTCAATTTCTTGCACAAGTTCCTCAACCGGTCCAAAAAATCCCATAGTTTGTTCTCTGTCAGGATCGAAGAAGTCGCCATAATCACCTTTATGTCGTAGATCGAATATTTTTGCATAAGTTTTGCCAAGTGACTTGTCAATTTTACCAGTTGTAATATAGTGTTTAGAAAACTGTCTCTTTGCTCCTGAGTGTGTTGTGACGTTAAGATTATCTTTATAAAGGAGAGCAGAGATTGCGTAGAAGCACACATAATAAAGTCTGTTCATGACAGAGATCCAGTGGCCTTTCTCTGCTAACAATTTTGCAGCCTGCAAAGTTTCCCTGGCAAGGTTAATCCTATATTGGATGTAATCCTCTTTAAGAGGTTTGTTCATAATACCACTCCTTCTTTTTTAATATTTCTGTAAAGTGGAGTTATTTTATGTCTGGATGTCCAATCTTTATTATTATAGACAAACAGTGATATAATTTCTCCTGTATCTAGTTCCAGGTCATATATTTTATCTCTGAATAAATCTTCCTTTTCTCTGATATTTTGACTATCTATCAGTATCAACAGATCCCAATCCGAATCCTTCCTGGCATCTCCCCGGGCTCGTGAGCCAAACAGTATTATTTTTGCTTTAGGATCTATTCTTTTTATTTCAGCCCTTATACGAGTCGCTATATGTGTATCTTTTTCTTTCATATAGCGAATTTACAAAAAAAAGTTTATGTGGCAGCAGGGTGCTTTAAATTACCAATTGACCAAGAATACCGTGTCATTCCGTCCCGATACATCGGGAGAGGAATCTCCTTCTTTAAAACACATTAAACCCCTTCAGGTTTTTATATCATCGGGAGATCAATTTCCCCCAGATTGACTGGGGGTTATTCACATCCGGCTGCCTGTCAGCAGCCTTAAGTGCAATACAAGAGAGATTGACTATTATTCCAAACTAACTATGGGATCATGATTACATATTCCAATGATTCTCTGCTCCCCGCCCCCCGCTCTCCACAAATATAACATCCCCCTAACCCTCCCGCCGGAGCGGGATTTCCGCTGCGCTTCAGCCGCTCACCAATCACTACCCACCACTCACTACTCACCTCTCACAACTCACCGCTCGCCTTCCGCCTTCCGCCTAAAAGTACGGATCATGCATTTTGCCTGTCTGGCTTATAGTAACTATCAGATCTCTGCTCCTGCAAAGAGCTATGATGCCATTTCCACCAACTACATTTCCGTTAATATTTACCAATTCTCGAAACGGATCGTCACTCATTAAATTATAAGTATAGAGACTTTTATAAAAAAGATAAGCTTCCTCTGGTATGGACATGAGCCTGACCTGGAAACAACAAATAGAATCAGGTAGTATATTCCCGTTAGCATATTCTGTCAATAATTTAAGAGTACAAGTCTCAGCAGGTATCTTGCTGCCATCAATAAAATATGCTCTAACTGGATTTTCCATAAATCCTATATAACTAAAGCATTCAGGGCAAAACACCTGAAACGTTCTTCTCCCGTGCAGATCAGAAAAGAAGCCATATGTATTACTTTCTAAAATACTGAAATTTAAAAAGTTTGATCCACGTCCTGGACCCCATTCCCATTTTGAATCACTATAATTCCCGATAAGAAGAACTGCATAATATGAATTTGGATTCAGATTAGGAAAAGAAAACTCAATTTCAGAAGTTCTGGCTACGGTGTCTGGGTCACAACTATTGAGAAACAGTGCATGACAACTTGAGTCAGAAGGATTTTTCAATGTTATCAAATAATCCTTACAAGATAATAAAGTAAGTGGAGGTGGTAGTTCAGGTAGTGTGATCTCTGCCGAAATATCTGGTGCATTCTTTTCGCTTCCATGGAAGAAATATTTTTTGCCTGATTCAAAACTTAAGATAAGATCTTTCAAATTGTATGCTCCGTGAAAAAGTTATGGTATCATGATGCCACCAGAAGGTAATATCATAAATAGTTGTATCATCGATATCAATTATACCAATGGCACAGAGTTGTTCAGGTAAATCAGGTCGATAAAATCTTGTTCTGCCTTCGCACTGAAGGATTAATATTGACATAGATATAATAAGGCCAACAGTGGTGATTTTAATGACAGATTTCATTCTGATTGAAAAAATTAAGAAATTAATTTCAGGTTACTAAAGGATAATCACAAATTCTACCCCGGCAATTTTAAATTCGAAATTTGTGATTTTGGAACTTGGACCCCATAATAATAAAACAATATCAAACAGCGCTTTAACAAAAAAATCAAACACTCTTTTTAGAAAACGGCTTCAACTTAAATTAATTTAAAAAATAAACGGTTAATTATCCCCCCAAATGTCATCCCAATAAAATACAGTCCAATCATATCCACAGGTATTAGTTGAAATAAGAAGAAAACTATATTCAGATGGATCTCCAGGGAGATATACCTGAGCCCAACTCTGGTCGCAATACCAGACTTCACCAGGGTAATCAACATCCAATGAGTATTCTGGTTCTGAAATATCATAATATGCAGGCCAGAATGAACAGTCATAGAGGTGTTGGGATGGGTATTTACCCTCATCAACTACATCTTCAATAATCGGTGTTCCAACCCAGACAGTATCATAAGCGTGTTGAGTCCCTCCGCAATAAATTGTAGCTGTAATAATTGCAAGCCCGTTCCCATTTGCTGAAAAAGTACAAGGATTCGATCCCTGTTGTGAGGTCATAGTCAAATTCGAAGTGCAAGACCATGTAATAGAACATTCACAATTTAAATAGTATTGGCCTGATGTACATAAAAGTGATGGCCCTGATATCTCCAATTGAGCATTTAGAATGGGGCCAAAGGCAACACAAAATGAAACTAAAAAGATTAAGTGTAAAATAATTTTAAGCCTTTCACTAGTTGGTCGTAAATCATTATTTTTTTTCATTGTGAACCCCATTATTTAATAACCAGATAATGAAAAACATATTTAACTTTCATATGCAATTTACTACAATAATAAATTAAAGTCAAATATTATCAGGAATTTATCCCGATAGTTCAAATCCACTTCTCATTTGAGAGTATTTTTTGCTGGAAATTCTTATTGAAGGGCATGCTCTTCCTGCCTTTCCACTTTCTCACCCAAGCCTTCCGCCTAAAAGTACGGATCATACATCCCCCCAGTCTGCCCTGTATAAACTATCAGGTCCCTGCTTCTGCACAGAGCAATTACACCATTACCACCAACCACATTTCCATTAATATTTATCAATTCACCGAAAGGATCATCACGTTCCATTTTGTAGGTATTGAGGCTTTTGTAGAAAAGATAGGCTTCTTTTGGAATAGACAGGATTCTAACCCTGAAATACTCTATAAATGATGGTATATACTTCACATTATCCCACTGAACGAAAATCTTCGTAGTGCAATTTCCACCAGGTATTCTATTTCCATCAATAAAATATGCGTTCAACCTATCATATTCAAATTCTATTCCCCATTGATATTGAGGGAATTCAAAGCAGAGATGCTGCATTGTAACAACTCCTTTAAAAGTGTAAAAAAAACCATCGGTATTAGTCTCCAAAACATTATAATTCATAAAGTTCGGATTTGGCCATCTTGGGCCCCAATCCATTTCGTAAGAAGGTGTACCAATAAGAAAAATTGCATAATATGAATCGGAATTAATATTCGTAAATGAAAATTCAATTTCAGCAAATCGTCTGGAATATGTGGAATCCCTAGACCATCCTAAAATTGTGTGATAAAAGCATCCTTCCTTAGGTAAATCAAGAATAGCAATCCCGGTTTTAAGAGATACTAATGAAGGAGTGGGCGGGAGTTCAGGTACTATACACTCTACCGAAATATCAGGAGTCTCCTTTTCGTTTGCATTGAAAAAATATTTCCTTCCAGTTTCAAATTTTAGATCTGCTGGAATTTCAACAATTGGATTTCTTATTGGTGGAACATTTTGATAAACAAAAATATCTTCTTTCTCATCTGAAATCCTAAATATAAACTCGCTTAAAGAATCAGTGGATCCATTAGTAAAATCAGATTGAAATGATTTTTCAAAATAAATTCTTTTCAAAGAAACCATTGTGTCCCCATAGGGGAACCAACAATATTGGCAGAATTCATCATAAGACAGAGTATCATCGATATCAATAAGGCCGACCGCACAGAGTTGCTCGGGTAGATCAGGCCTGTAAAATCTTTCTCTGCCTTCACATTGGAGGATTATTAATGCCACAAATACTACAAAGTAAATGTGCGACCGCCGCTTAAATACAGACATTTTTGATTTTGTTTGCTTCAGTAAATTTAGGAAAAAATCATGCACCCTGCAACATGCAAAAACATCCCCCTAGCCCCCTTCAAAGGGGGAATTAAGAACCATGCACCCTCCATCCTTTCCGCTGACGCGGAATCTCCGCTCCACTTTGTTTCGCTTCGAGCACCGTGAACCGCGCATCCTGCACCCCGCATCCTGCACCATGGGAAATCATAATCCTCTACTAAGGATGGAGATCCCTCACCCGCCATTCGACGGATTCGGGATCACACGATTCTTTTTGTGAAGAATAGGGGGAATGAGGCGGGCGTTTTGTCGGAAGGTCGTTGCAAGAAATAGAATTTGAATCAAAACGCCCCGCCTCATTCCCCCTTAAACCCATCATTTGCAATGTCATCCCGATCGAGTCAATCCTGAGTTTACGAAGGATTGACGAGTGAGGGATCTCCTCCTTTCGGCAGTGAATAAGAGAAAGATGTGTACAAAGATTAGGCCAGCAGCCCGGGGCAGATTATGCCTATTACAGGTTCATCCTTGAAAGGGGTTAACCGTTATAGGAGACCGATTCTGGCTATTCAGCACCTTCGGCGCTGATACAAGACGTGGGAATCCTCAATCCCCGGGCTGTTGGCCCGGGGTTATTAACATTGGACACCGGCAGGTGCCCACATACCATCAGTATAAGTTTATTCCTCAACTCATCGCTCACCTCTCACCTCTCACCTCTCACCTCTCACCTCTCATCTCTCATCTCTCATCGCTCACCGCTCACCGCTCACCGCTCACCGCTCACCTCTCACAACTCATCTCTCCCCTTCAGCCTTCTGCCTTCTGCCGGAAATACAAGCTGATGGCAGTTTCGAATGCATATCCGTAAATAATCTAATCTTATATTTAATTATCAGATAATGAATTAAATAATCTATGTCTATATTTCGAACGTTGTATAAATTTTGATAAAAAGTAGTTTGACTGTGTAGTATAAATTATTATATTTGCCGCCTCAAATAAAAAATAATGAAGGCAGAAGCACTTAAAACACTTCACTTATTTAATAGAAACACTAAATTTAACTAAATGAAAATCCTTGTATGTATTAGTAATGTTCCTGATACGACAACCAGGATCAAATTTACTGAAGGTGATGCATCAATAGATGCTACCGGCATTCAGTGGGTTATAAATCCCTGGGATGAACTGTCTCTTACCCGGGCACTGGAGCTGAAAGATGACCCGGCAACCGGAATAAAATCAGTCACTGTTGCTCATGTAGGACCTGCTTCCTCCGAACCTACCATCCGCAAAGCTCTTGCAATAGGCGCTGATGACGGGATCAGAATAAATTCAGAATCGGCAGATGCATTTTTTGTCGCTGCCCAACTGGCTGATGTTGCAGGGAAAGAAAAATTTGACATAATAATGTGCGGAATTGAATCGAGTGATTACAATGGGTCACTTGTAGGTGGCATGATAGCTGAATTCCTGGGGATACCTTCAGTATCAGCAGTTTCCGGCATTAAGATTGAAAACGGGTCACCTGTAGTGACACGCGAGATTGACGGAGGAAAGGAAATTGTAACGGTCCCTGTACCTTTTGTAGCAATTGTCCAGAAAGGAATAGCCAAAGAGCCAAGAATCGCATCAATGAGAGGTATTATGCTTGCAAGAACAAAACCGATCAAAGTCTTTGAACCGGTTCCCGCAGAACCTCTCACACAGGTAATCTCGCTGGCAAAACCTGCTCCGCGCTCTGCCTGCCGCTTTATCGATGCCGAGAATCCCTCGCAACTTATTGAACTGCTTCAGAACGAGGCAAAAGTAATCTGATAATAAACTTAATTTTAGAAATACATGTCGGTTTTAGTATATACAGAAAACTGGGACGGTAAATTCAAGAAACTGTCTTATGAACTGGTTTCCTATGGTGCCGGAGTAGCCGGGATGATAAATGGTTCTCTCACAGTGCTTTCCATAGGGAAGGTTGATGATGAGGAGCTTAAGACTCTTGGCTCTTACGGAGCACAGAAGATATTGAGCATTGATAATGAGAATCTTAAAGTGTTCGACAGCCAGGCCTATGCATCTGTTATCGCAGAGATAGCTACAAGAGAGAAGACGACTGTCATTATAATTGCCAATAACAACTCTGGGAAGGCTGTTGCTCCCAGACTGTCTGTCCGCCTGAAAGCCGGTATCGGCTCGGGAGTAAACAAGCTTCCTGTTAATGTCAATCCTTTTACTGTCAATAAGAGAGCCTATTCCGGTAATGCTTTTGCCCATCTGGTTATAAAATCTGATGTTAAGATACTTACCCTGGCGCAGAATTCATTTGATCCTGTGACAACACCAAATAATGCAATTATTGAGAAGGCCGATGTATCTGTCGATAAATCTCTTATCCGTACTGAAGTGAAGGAGGTATTAAAGCAATCAGGCAAGCTGTTACTTACGGATGCTGATATAGTTGTATCAGGAGGAAGAGGAATGAAATCGCCCGACAACTGGGCCCCTCTGCTTGAGCTTGCTGAAGCTCTCGGAGCAGCAACTGCATGTTCCCGGCCTGTATCGGATGAAGGCTGGAGACCTCATGAAGAACATACGGGCCAGACAGGAAAGATAATTGCTCCTAACCTTTATATTGCTGTTGGTATATCAGGTGCTACCCAGCACCTTGCCGGAGTAAGCTCCTCAAAATATATAGTGGCAATAAACAACGACAAAAATGCCCCTATCTTTGAAGCTGCCCAGTACGGTATTGTAGGTGATGCAATGAAGATCCTGCCAAAACTGGCAGAGGCAGTAAAAAATAAGTAATAGAATGGGCGTTGCATGCAACGCCCGTACCAGCTACATGAAAATCCTATGTCCCGTCAGATAATATTTGCAGTCACCCTCCTGGTTACGATCGGAGCTTTCGCATTCACGGTTAGCCGGATCATGAAATATTTCAGTTTTACCAGGCCGGCATTTCCCATAAGAGATCCGGGAAAGAGATTCAATCTTATGCTGAAGGTTGCTTTCGGGCAGACAAAGATATTCCGGAGGCAGGTAATCGGCTTTTTTCATGCTTTGGTTTTCTGGGGCTTCTGTGTAATACTCTTCGGCAGCCTCGAAATGGTTATAGATGGACTGTCAGGAAGTGAAAAAGTA
>JAGVVH010000014.1 GCA_019135895.1 Bacteroidota bacterium
CAACGCCACATACCGCCGAACGTTATAGGCCATTTTGGAAATAAACCAACAATTTGAATATGTCCACATTATCATTTGTTGCACTAGATGTAGAAACAGCAAACAATAACCAAACAAGCATATGCCAGATCGGTTATGTAATTGTCAATAATGGTCAAATTATAGGAGAAAAATGTTTTCTGGTCCAACCGCCTGGTAATGAATATGAAGCTAGGCATTCATGTATACATGGTATTGATGCTCTTCAAACAAGAAATCAGCCTACATTTCCAGAGATATGGAACAGGATTGAACCTGATCTGACCAACCGCTTGCTCGTAATTCATAATGCCAGCTTCGACATTAGTGTTTTAAACGCAACGCTAGATTATTATGGAATAAGCAAGCCATGTTTTCAGGTTGAATGTACATACAGAAAAACCGGATTAAATCTTAAGTCGCTGGCTGAATCTCTTCAAATTGAAATGCATAAACATCATGATGCACTTTCAGATGCTAGAACATGTGCTAAGGCTTATTTAAAGCTATTGAATGGAGAAACGCCTAAGCAAGATCTCATAAGCAATTCCAAAAGTGATTTGTTTGCAGGTCATGAGCGGCTAACCGGTAACATTCTTAAACCAAAAAGTGAAGTCGCAAATCCATGTAATCCATTTTTCCATAAAAAAGTGGTTTTTACAGGTGTTCTCCAAACCATGTCAAGAGAAAATGCTGCTTGTCTAGTACAAGAAATGGGAGCTGATATAGATACATCCATTAACAAAAAAACTGATTTCGTTATAGTTGGCCAAGGTGCGGGGCCTTCCAAACTCAAAAAGATAGATGAATTCAACTCCTCAGGCTCAAGTATAAAAACCTTAACTGAGGTTGAATTTTTGAGTAAAATAGAAAACGGCCTATAACAGGTCGGTATATGTCATTGCCTCTCCGTACCGCGAGAATCTTCTGGCTAAAGAGGAACGCTTAGTGGTCGGCGGTACGGCCCGCCCCGGCTCCCGCCGGGGACTCCCTGGTGGTGTCACGGTTTTTGCCAACGCGAGAATAAAGTAATAACCGTATAATCCTGCATCGCACCACGAGTGCAAAAACACGCGCCACCGCGACTCTGCGCCAACGCCACATACCGCCGAACGTTCGCCACATACCGCCGAACGTTATGCCGCATGCTAAGTCAACTCCTATGAAATGACACTATGGCCATTCTAAACAAAATAGAACAGTCTATAAAAAATGGTAGTGAGCCATTACTATGTCAAAATAATAGACTTCCAATCACCATTAAAGACTTTTGGGCTTGGAGTGCCTCTGATTTAATGAGTAATGCAACCAGGAGCCGATTTGCGGAATTCATTGTCGCTACTGCTACCAATGTTGATCTTGGAATTCCCCGCCAAGAATGGGAGCCATATGATTTACTAACTCCAGAGGGTATTAAAATTGAAGTGAAATCCTCAGCCTATATTCAATCATGGCATCAGAAACAATTATCAACCATTACCTTCTCAATTAAACCTGCCAGGTACTGGAATAGTAAAAATGGAGAACTAGAGTCTATTGCAAAAAGGCATGCTGACATATATGTAATGTGCTTGTTAAAGAATATGGATCAAAACACTATTAATCCACTTGATTTGGACCAATGGGATTTCTACGTCCTATCAAGACCAGAACTAGACAACTATAAGCGTAGCCAACATTCAATAACCTTGAAATCACTTGAAAACCTAACCAAACCAGTAACATATTCTGGGCTGTTTGAAGAAATTAAAATAAAACATCTCAAAAATCAATAAAGCACGACGGCATAACAGGTCGGTATATGTCATTGGCTCTCCGCACCGCGAGAACTTTCTGGCTAAAGAGGACCGTAAAGTGGTCGGCGGTGCGGCCCGCCCCGGCTCCCGCCGGGGACCCCCTCCTGGTGTCACGGTTTTTGCCAACGCGAGAATAAACAAACAACATCATAATCCTGTATCGCACCACGAGTGCAAAAACACGCGCCACCGCGACTCTGCGCCAACGCCACATACCGCCGAACGTT
>JAGVVH010000306.1 GCA_019135895.1 Bacteroidota bacterium
AAAAAGTTCATTTTAATTGATTTATAAACACTTTTTTCTTTGCATTCTTTTCAAAAAAGAGTAAAACTACTCATCATATCGGAAAAAACAAAGTTGGCATATTAATTGTTATGCATAAGCAGGAGATACAGATGATGAAAACACTTTTATCTGCTTTTACGATATTTTTCATTACCATTTTCTCTATTCAGTTGTGCGGATGTTCGGAACAGCATCTATCATTCGGCAAATGGAAAACGAAAGCAGATCATGACGAGTATGTACTCTTAACAGCAAAAGATGCTCAAGTGTTAGGAGAAGTACCTCCAGCGCCTTTCCCAGATCGTAACAAACAAGGGTGGACCCGTGTAAAAGAGATGGGTGAGTCACCAGAAAAATTAAAGTCGACACTCAAACCTTATTCGGTCGTAGTCGTTGAAGACGGCTTTGCCTTTTTGCAGTCAACAAAAAACAAGAGCAAGGAGCTAACGAACGAAGACCTGGAATGGGGTTGGAAAATAGTAATCGAGAACAAAAGCAAACGGGATGTGTGGGCCTACGGCGGTTATTCGCTTTTCGATAAAGATGGCTTTGTTCTTGCTGACACAGGAACCGATTGGGACGACGAAGAATCTGGTTTGCTTATCAAGGCAGGAGAACGTGGCACAGTTCAAGGCAAAGTAGTGTGGCAGATACCTGCGGCAACTAAACCGTACCCTCCTTCTCGAGTTGTGCGTGGAGATTACAAGTTATTTCTTCGACACGATATTTTTAAACGGATTGATGATGATATTCAAAATAAGAAAAACTGAGCATAACTATCGGCTGCACGCGGACTGCCAGGGCCGCACATGGGTGCAGACTTGTCTGCCCGTACTTGGCCCTGGCAGCCGGTGAGCCGGCACGTTAGGTCAGCAAAATAGGCATAGGAGGCAGAAATGACCGATAAGGAATTTGCAGACAAATTCTTCATAGAGGCTTTAAATAATGGTTTCTCAAACACATCCCGAGGCAATATTGACCTAACAACGGCATGAAGCGGATCGCGGCCCTGTCGGGCCACTCCCGCTTATGCTGTGCGTTAGGCGTTAAAACCCCACATAAGACCCGTAAGCATTTTTTTCATAATCAAAGGAGCTATTAATGGCAAGATACTGGAATCTCATGACAAATATATCAAATTGGCATCTTCATTTTATGAATAAACTGGGGTTAATTAAAGATGACCCACTTTTATTTATTGCAAAAAATAATATAAAGGTTGAAGTGCCTCAAAGATTGCACCATGAGTTTAAAGAAATTTTCATGGAAAATGCCTACTCAATAGGTCTCAGAAAAAAAGTAAAAAAGAATCCTACCATTATTGATATTGGTGCAAATGTTGGTTATTTTACAATGTTTGCAGCGTCAAAATATCCAGATTCAACTATTTATTCCTATGAGCCTATATATTCAAATTTTGAAAAACTCATAAAGAATAAACAACTTAATGACACAAAAAAAATATATTGTTTTAACAAGGCTGTGTGTGGTCATAATGGCATTATAGAGATTTTTTTTGACAAAACAGATTCTTTTACAACTTCGGCAACAATAGTTAACGATAATATTAATGATGATTTGCAATCGATTGATGTGCAATGCTTGACACTGGCTGAAGTTTTTAAAGAAAACAACATAAATAACTGCGACTTGCTAAAACTTGATTGTGAAGGGGCTGAATATGATATTTTATTCAATACTCCAAAAGAAATTTTAATCAAAATTGACCAAATGGCCATAGAAGTACATTCCGGAAAAAATGAAAAAGAGAACCTCTATTCGCTAAAAGAGTTTCTATTAAAATTCAATTTTAAATTATTTCAATTTGAAGACAAGCCGCATATGCTATGGGCATACAGAGCCTAACAATTGGGTCAACCTGACCGCCGGGAACAGCGTTGCGCTAGACGCGGCGAGTTCAGTGGCGGCGGCAGGTTACCCTTGGCGTTGGCCGCCTCGCTGCGCGCGTCGGCCAACGGCGGAGCTCAGCTCTCGCTGTTCAGCTCCTTATTGGCGCCTGACAAAGAATGCGTTCTGTGATAGTAAGGAGATATAAAAA
>JAGVVH010000200.1 GCA_019135895.1 Bacteroidota bacterium
ACTAGACTGCTCTGGCCTAGTTCAATTAATCTTTGAGCCCATAGGCCTTGACCCTAAAGGCGATCAGACGGCACAAATGCTATATAATTACTACAAAACAAAAGAAACGAATGTGATCTTAGAAGGTTGCATTTTATTTTTTGGAAAAAGTAAAGACAAGATTACACACGTTGCTTATGCCTTGAGCCCTACTTATATGATTGAAGCGGCAGGCGGAAATAGCAAATGCACAAGCGTAGAAATCGCGAATAAATTAAACGCTTGCGTTAAGGTGTCGAAAATATCTAGGCGATCAGATTTAGTTGCGATTGTAAATCTATTTCTTTAATTTGTTTGTAATGTGAAAAAGCCATTCAGCGTCAACTGAAAGGCTTAGGTTTTGAACTGTCAATGAATAGTTGACAGATGAAATTCATTTTGTTAGTGACAAATTTGCAGTAATAACTACCATTTTCCGTAATAATCACAATTCCTTGCAGCCTCCATTGCCTTTAACCCATCACCAGTTTTTCGGTGTTCAGGTAGTTTCTTCCACATATTCTCACAGCTTTTCATATCTGATACATCGCTAGGGAACCTTTGCTTTTCAAGTGGCTCTAACCCGTAAGCAATAGCTACTATGCTATTTGAAGATATGCCTGTTTCTCGCTCTCCCATAAATGATACCGACCCTGCTTTTAATTGTCTTTCGGCAAGGAATCTAATGTCTTGTTGTAATTGTTCGTTTGTCATAATTAATCCTTTACTGCTGCAACAATGTATAAAAAACAGGCGTAGGCAGCGTTTACGCTCTGAATTTAAGTTAGTGGTTACGCCCGATTTTTCACATTTTTACGTTAAGTTTCTTCAGTTCTTCTTTCAAATGCTTCTCAATTGTCTTTTTATAGTTACGGGCTTCTGTTTTGAAACAAGACTGATTTTTCTTGAACTCATCAGAAACACCTAACTTTAATTTGTTCACAATATCAAGGGCTGATAATAACATCCTTTCCCTTGCTTCGTTGTATCGTTGTTTCGCAACGTTTATTTTATATGTACTCATTTTGTTATCTCCTTATAGTATTTTTTTTGTTGATTAGTTAATTTATCGGCAAACTTAAAAAGACAGCGTACCTTGCAGACAGTACTGCTGCATATTTTTGTAATATCCATTCGTACAGTTTTACTGGTTTTTGGGTTGGATGAAATCTGCCTCCAGTTTCATTATTCTTTGCCAACGCTTCCCCCCTGCTCATGTCAAATATCCGCATTGCTTTATCGAAGCTTGTCCACGCTAATTCGCCATCCGCAAGGCTAAAATCTCTTTGCATCTTATTCCATACTATCCACCCCATTTTCGGTTCTAAATGGTCTGTAAAGTAATTTCCTCCCCACACAATTTGATTTTTAGATACCATCCGAAGCTCACGCCAATATTCAGCACTTGGTGTTTCATTGTCCCAGTCGGTTTCTTTATAGGCTTTCCATCCTCTACCAGCTTTACTTTTGCCGTTCGCTTTTTCCCGCTGTGCTGCTGCTGCATTTTGCGATTTGTCTGCACCTATTCCATAAGGCGGGTCAACAATCGCCAAATCAAATTCATTATCCTTAAAACCTCGCATAATTTCGAGATTGTCTGCATTGAAAAAAGAAAGGTTGCCCATACATTTTTTATATGTACTCATTATTTATTCCTTTATTTGTTTGTTTGTAAATTATGTTTAAGTAGTTGTTCGGCTTCTTTCTTCCATTTTTTTCTCCTTTTAATCGGGTTAAGCAGTTGTTATGGTTTTCTTCTTGTCTTCTGGTCGTTCAGTCGATAGGCCATAAGCATCTCGACCACCACAAATACTGCAAGTAGATTTATAATCCCTTGCAACATCCTTTAACTTTACGCACATACACCAATGCTGGTTTTGCATATCATCCTCGTTGTTCGGTGTTTTGGTGTTTTTTACACCTTTAAGTTTATCCGCTTCTATCATTTTTCTAATTTCTCTATCCATTTGTCTAAATCTAACATCAAATAAAAGCTCTTGCTCTGCTTCAAAGCATTCAGCTTCTGTTGGTTCAGTTAAAAATGGCATTTTCTTCCTTCCTTTGTGTGTGAATTTGTTTCTCCTGTTTAATTTGTTCACAATTAATACACCTTTGAGAATATTTCTTTTTACATTCCTTACAACATTCATTTCGGAATAGAGTTTTAACATCCTCAAAAGTGTAATTAAATCGGCTCATGTATTAAGTGTCTCTTTGTGCTTTTTCCCTTTTTTAGACCCGTTAGCTTTACTAGAAAGTTTTTTTAACGGTGAAGTCTTAGAACCGTTGATCCTAGCGGCTTCTCGGATTATCTCGTTATCTAAAAATTCTTTTCCACAATTAGGACACTTCATTGTTTTCCTCCATATTTTCGCTTTCATTATCGTTATTCATGGCTTCGATTTCGTATAAAAACAAAGCCCTTCTTCCTCTTGGAAATTCTTGCTCTAGTTCTTCAGAAGTAATTCCAAACTTTTCTAGAAAATTACTGCATACAAAGTAATCAGTA
>JAGVVH010000159.1 GCA_019135895.1 Bacteroidota bacterium
ATCAGAAAGTCCTCCATTTTCAGCATCGCCACTACCCTCAAGCACTTGCTTGAAGGTTGTCAGCTGGGCTTTTTTATCCCGCCGAAAGTGAGCACTTTTACACCGCCAGTGACAGAAGAGCCTTATCTGATTCATTGGCCACACAATACGCCAACATCTGGTAGGTATCAGCGTTCGAGATGTATCCCCTGGAGAGATCCGGCTTATATTTGGTGTCGATGATGCCGACCGATACTCCCTGCTCTTTAACGATGATATCGGGGATCAATCGTTTCTTATTCCGTTTATATTCAAATTCAGGGTGATGATCGCTCGCAAGATGGAGGTCCTCCTGATAGTGGAACGTATATTCCTGGAGGGAGTGTCGTAACAGTTTCGTGATGTATTTTTCAAAGACGAGGTTCATATCAAAGATCAAGGCATAGTAGCTTTGAGGACCTTGCTCAACGGAATAGGTGGATCCAAAAAGGATCATCCAGCAGAATTCCACGATTCCTTTAAAGTCTTCATTCAAGCGATTGAAATGGAGTTGTGAGAGGTATGCAGGATTGATCTCTTCGTCCTGGATATCATGCATCAGGGAAGAGAAATTGAATGCTCGCTTCTTGTTCTCTTCATTCCTGCAGAGGTCCTGGATTCTCTCCAAGGTCGCCTTGATCAGCCGGTTCAAGGGATTATCGATGGAGAATTCATCAAAGGTGCAGGAAAAGGTGTGGAGTTGCGAGGGTAGTTTCACGGCCTGTTGCTGGAAGTTCAGTTTTCCTTTGATATGGGTGAGATCATCGGACTCAGTCATATATTCGTGGTGGAAATGGGGGCCAATCACCGTCTCTAAATCGGTGAGAAAGAGGGCGATTAAGAACTCGAAGAAATCTCGTTCCTTCCCATACTGAGACATTCCTGACTTGTAGTACGGGATCATGCCTGCAAAGGAGAGGAGCGAGAAGAGATTTTTCCTGGCGGTAGTCGCAAGTTGTTCTCGCTCCGCTTCAGAGAGGGTCGTGAGCGATTGGTTGCGTTCCGGGTCGAACAACTTAGGGAGGATTTCTATCCGTTTAGTTCCAACCTGGATGACTCCAACAAAGGAATAGGTGTAGATCTTCTCATAGGTGACGGTCAGGGCATCTGATTTTTCGGCACGCTGGATGCTATCATTGAATTTTTTCAGGATTCGGAGATCAGAGGCTGAAAAAGGTGATTTCTTAGTGCCTTTTTCCCATTCAAACAAGGCAAGAGTGTGCACGAACAACGCTCACGTTAAGGATTACGTTCCTGTGTGCTCTTTTTTGTCACGAGATTGTTCATGGCACTCTCAAAGACGGAATCCAAGGATTTCAGACAGCGTCCATGGATCTTGTCATAATCTCCCGTCTCTTCTTCAAACTTCCCGGAATCTTCATCCCAGACAAATTTCTTCTTGGTCTCAATCGTTATTGCATCCCGGCCGAGGATGGTTGCGAGGGCTTCCCAATCGTTGAAGAAGTATTCTTCGAGGAGCGGAAGGATCTGGTTGGAGAAGACCTGTTTCAGTGCCTGGTTCCCGGTATCCTCAACGGGGATATGCATGAAATAATAGTGCCCGATCTCGTAGTCCGCATTCTTGAGGGCACAGATGATGCTGTTCAGTTCATGGAGGAATGTTTTAGCATCGTTGTTCTGGATGAGTTCATAGTCGACCTTAAGGCGTTCGAAATGAAATCTCCGCCGTAACGCAATATCCACGAGGGCGATGGATTTGTCGGTGGAGTTCATGGTCCCGATAATATAGACGTTGCCAGGGACGCCGAATGATTCATTGGAATAGGGTAATCTGACGATGATCTCCTCACGTTCCCCGATCCGTTTATTGTCCTCGAGCAGCGTAATGAGTTCTCCAAAGATTTTCGAGATGTTCCCCCGGTTTATCTCATCGATGACCAGGACGTAATTATTACCAGGATCTTTAAGGGCCTTCTTGCAGATCTCTTTGAAGATGCCGTCCTTCACCCGGTATACGATGGATGACTCGTCTGCATTGTTCAGTTCCGGCCGGATTCCCTCGACAAAATCTTCGTAGGAGAAGGATTGGTGGAAGGTGATGAAACTGAATTGGGAGTCGGAGGTTTCCGGATGTGCCTTGAGATCGTCGATAAGATTCCGCTGAAATTCTTTCCCTTTCTCAGTCAGATACCAATTTGAATCGGTATCTTTATCGAAGTACTCTCTTCCAGATTTATTTTTCAATTTGACTGTAATTGAGTCCAATTTTGATTCTGCTTGAAGCAAAGCCCAGATCGTATTGGATATATATTGACTATTTTTATAAGAGATAAAATCCTGGATTATTTTCGAATTTTTTATTTCATCAACTTGTACTTTTTCTTTGTTAATCTCATCGAAGGCCAATATGATTGCTTGAATCCATGTTAGCTGGGAGAGATCGATCGTGCTCTTTTGCTGTTTTCTGAGCTTCTCTTGTAGGAGTCGATAGGTGATATTGTCGTCTTTGTTTCCGAAGATGATCTCATGGGCTTTGATGACTGATGAATAGGTTTTCCCGGTTCCAGGAGGACCGTAGAGGATGACCTGTTTCTTATTTTCGATTGAATCATTGTTTTTGTTAGCTTTTTCAAAGATTTTCTCGGCTGTAGGTTTATTCTGCAAAAATCTTTCCAGTCTTTCCTTTTCATTGGCATATGTCGTGAATTTGAAAATGGAGAGTAAGGTATTGAATGTCTTGAAGAGTCGGGGTTTTACATCATCGGGCAAATTTTCTTTGGATATGTTTTCAACAATAAAACATTCATTCGTCCACGTTTTAAAATCACCTTGGAAAAAACGGGGTGTTACATTTATGTCCGATTTTTCCGCGGTTCGTTCAAATATCTGAATATGAGGATAACTATTGAGGATATCTAGTAAATTTTTCTGAAGGAAACCATTCGAACGGAATATCTCAACTCTGGGATCCTCATTTTTTACCTTTTCGCCATATGAGAACCCAAATTCGAGACTGCTGGGTTTTATTGATACATAGAGTTGGGTGGAAAAAGTAATCCTTGACTTCCTGTCTAAAGCATCTATTGGTGTTATTGCAGCCCATACGTAGGGATTTACTTTTTGCCCAACAAAATGGAAATTTTGTATTTCGAATTCATCCAGAAGGTGATTTTTATGGGCATACTCTTCTAAAAGTCCCTTGAGTATTATATTCGGGGTATTGCCATATCTCTGGCGAAATTCTAATAGTAACGGTTTTATTGTGCTGTTATATTTCTCTTGATTAACTTTTGCATCGGGTGATTGGCTTAGTTTTTTATCCGCAAGGCCTATTTTGACAATCGTATCAGCAATGGCAATGGCATCAAGAATTATTTTTTTTGAGAAAGGAGTATCTTCTTCAATTGCATCCTTTCCTTCCACTTCATTATCATCTCCTTGTGAGGTAACATAGTCAAACCACAATGCATCAAGTGTCCAGAGATCAACATTCAACTCTCTTGAAATAACTATGAGAACTTCATTAATTGCTCTATATTGCTCACCGAATGTAGCACCTTTTTTTAATATTGGATAAAATCCTGCTTTTTTCAAGCCCTCTCTCGATGTAGAATTCCAGACTCCATATTTATCCGGACCAATTATATGAAGTACAGCAGTACTGATTGCTTCCCCAATTCCCTGGACCATAGAAGGTTCGTTTTTAGGACGAATTTTATCGAGACGTTCCCGAACAGGCAGAGATTCATCAACGAGTATAAAAAGGGCAGATTTCAATCTCTCCATATCCTGAGTAAGTATTCCTTTCTGCCTCTGCAGATTTGACCAATGTTTATTGTTTTTAAAATCAAGAAACTCTGAAAATTCCTCTGCCGTTAATTGTGGGATATGGTTGGGAGAAAATAATGGTTGATATTTAGAGAGGACTTCGTTCTTTGAATTGATGATATTTTGAAGATTTTCATTTGTTGCTCTCGCATCATATATTTCCTTGAGATAAAGTGTATTTTCTTTCCATTGAGAAATATCGATAACGGTGAAGTCAAGCTTATTGAGAAATGGGTTGGTCTCATCTCCTCCGCTAAATGCTGAAGGATCCAATTCTTCCTGATTTGCATATTTATTTGCTATTGAAATGGTATATTTTGGAGGGTATAATTTGCCGTTCCAAACAAGTGAGTATTTTGTCTGTTCTCGGGAAGAAGGAACTCCGCTTATATCAATTTCTTGAATTGCATGCAGAACATGTTCACGTGTAATGTTCGTAGGAATCATCGGACCACCTTTATCTTTTTTCGATTAATAATTCATGTATAAAGGGGTTTTGATTTGCCTTTGGTTTTATTAAAGGGGATACGATAAAACGCATAGTACCATGCACCTATTAGATCCCTACCGAAGATCCCTATTAGGGTTGGCTATCGGAGATGCCCTTGGAGCCTCGATAGAATTTTGACCTCCAGGCGCACATATCCTCCGATTAAAACGTTCCCGGGAGGGGGGAGTCATGGTCTCAAAGCGGGTTTTCTCTCCTGACACCCATTGATTCCAAAGAGTTGCCTGATTACCCGATGGAACACTTCAATCTATTCTGTGAAATAATACTGTGCCTCACCGAATTTTCTTATCTGACCGACCTGAATCAGGTCAATCTGATCTTCGAAATAGTGTCGAATCTCCTGTGGCGAATGGGATAGTTCATAACGGTATTTTCCTCCGACTTCTGGGAGTATTTTTCTTACCGATCCGAAACGTGACGAATCAGCAATCAGGCAGACAATATCTCCGATTCGGAATTTATGAGGAGACGACATTTCGTTTCATTCAGTGTATTCATTCGATATTCCTTATAATACAATTGCACTTCAGCTTGAAATCAATCGTAATACTTAACGGTTACAACCCTAATGAATTACATTACGGATGATGTCCTGTGCCTGAAATAATCCCAAAGGTCGATCTGAAATCAAAATCAATCACTGAGGAACAGAAGAATTCCTTACGAACGCTCTTCCCGGAAATATTTATTGAGAGAAGAATTGACTGGGAACGGCTTCAGCTGACACTTGGTGGGGACATTGAGACAGGCACGGAGCGATTCGGGCTGACCTGGCGGGGTAAATCTGAATGTTTCAGAATAATACAGGAACCCTCGATTGGCACCCTCAAACCGGTAAAGAGTGAATCGGTTGACTGGGATACGACGGAAAATATTTTTATCGAGGGTGATAACCTTGAGACCCTGAAACTTCTCCAGAAATCGTATTATGGCAAAATCAAGATGATCTACATTGATCCGCCATATAATACAGGAAATGAGTTCATTTATCCTGACAAATATGCAGAATCGCTTGAAACATATCTTGCCTATACAGGGCAGATAGATGCCGAAGGCAAAAAATTCTCAACTAATACTGAAACCGGCGGCCGCTATCATTCAACCGACATTCCGCAGGTCGCTCCTCAAAAATAATATTTTTCATACGACCTACCGAGCAGAGAGACGATTTTCACCAACTCAGGGTTCATATTAGCCACTTTAGGGACAATCG
>JAGVVH010000121.1 GCA_019135895.1 Bacteroidota bacterium
AAAGGTGATTGAGGAGATGATGAAGCAGACTCAGGCATTGGGAAAAGATGCCAATAACCTTGCCCGAGCTCTTAAAGGAGATAATAAAATGCAAGGGGATTGGGGAGAAATGGTCTTGGATGAACTTCTTAGAGAATCAGGCCTTCAGGAAGGAATTCATTATGAAGTGCAAAGCAGTATAACGGATGAAGATGGCAGAACTATCAGGAATGAGGATAATAAAATGATGCGTCCCGATGTGGTGGTTCACTACCCCGATGGAAAAGATGTAATTGTGGATAGCAAAGTGAGTTTGGTTGCATACATTGATTATGTGAATGCCGAATCTGATGCGCAGCGGCAGGATGCTTTGCAGCGCCATTTGAAAAGTGTAAAGAGCCATGTTGATGAACTTGCATCCAAAAATTATGCTGCTTATCTGAAAAAACAAAGTCGCGAAGCAGTGGATTTTGTGGTGATGTTTATTCCCAATGAATCACCCCACCAGCTGGCCCTTATTCAAGATCCAAAATTGTTTCGGTATGCCAAGGATAAGAAAGTCCTTATTGTGAGTCCGGTGAATCTGATGGCACTATTGCAGGTGATTCATATAGGATGGACCCGTGCTGACCAGGAAAAAAACCAACTGCTGATTTTAGAAATGGCCGGTCAACTCTTGGAACGCCTTTATACTTTTTACGAGCAGTTTGACGAGGTTGGGAAAGAACTTGAAGATGCAGTCAAATCTTATAATAATTCAGTCTTAAAGCTAAAAGACGGGTCACAAAGTATCGTTAAAAAAGCTGAACAATTGAAATTGCTCGGGGTTAAAATGAAGAAAGATAAGAATCTCCCTAAAAGATTTCAACTTGAGGAGTGATAATGGGAGAGGACAAATCCTCAATTTTCTCAAAACAAAGCAATCGGAATTCCCTTTTCTGATGTTGAAAGGGGAGTGGAATAATAACGGTAAAACTAGCAGAAAAAATGAAAGAGTTACTTTATTTCAGTAAAGTGAAATCAATAGCTTCTTTCATAGAGTCAAAATAATGGAAATTCATACCTTCAATGAAATTTTCCTTTATATCATTGATATCTTTTTTATTTTCAAGTGATAAAACTATGTCAAAAATGCCGGCACGTTTAGCTGCAAGAATTTTCTCTTTAATTCCGCCAACCGGTAGCAGTTTTCCTCGCAAAGTAATTTCAGCAGTCATGGCAATCTTAGCTCTAATTTTCCTTTGAGTAAAGGAGGAAATAATAGAGGTCAGAATGGTGATTCCGGCAGAAGGTCCGTCTTTTGGTGTTGCTCCTTCGGGCACATGAACGTGAATTTTTTTCTCTTCAAACAGGTCAGGAGAAAGATTATAGTCTTCGCAGTGGGATTTTAAATATTCGTATGCAATTGTAGCCGATTCTTTCATCACATCGCCCAAATTGCCTGTCAGGGTGAGTCCACCTTTGCCTTTACTGATAACAGATTCCACAAACAGAATTTCACCTCCGACACGTGTCCAGGCAAGTCCTGTTGCTACACCCGGAACATTGTTGTCCAGGGAGCGTTCCTTTTGGAAAATCGGGGCCCCAAAAATTTTGAGCAAATCTTCCGACTTGATTTTCTTCAGCATATCTCCATACTGAACATAATGGGCTACACGACTACGGATTATTTTGGCGATTGACTTTTCTAAGCTTCTTACGCCCGATTCTCGTGTGTAATCTAAAATAATGGTTTCAATATTTTTATCCGTGAAGAGGAGATCATTCTTATTTATTCCGTGATCTTTCAACTGTTTAGGGATCAGGTGTCTTTTAGCAATTTGGATTTTTTCTTCCAAAAGATACCCGGGAATATCAATAACTTCCATTCTGTCAAGCAGGGCAGCAGGGCAGGATGGATAGTGCTGAGGTCATTGGCAGTAGCTATAAAAAGTACTTTTGAGAGGTCAAAAGTGGTTTCCAAATAGTTATCATAAAAAGTACTATTTTGTTCCGGGTCAAGAACTTCGAGTAGGGCAGCAGAGGGGTCTCCTTGAATATTCATGCCAAGTACTTTGTCAATTTCATCCAAAACAAAAACAGGATTTGAAAAGCCCACTTTTCTCATATTTTGGATAATACGTCCCGGCATAGCTCCGATATACGTTTTGCGGTGTCCGCGGATTTCTGACTCATCGCGCAATCCACCCAAAGAAATTCTGACATATTTTCTGCCTAAGGCTTCTGCAATAGAGCGTCCCAAGGAGGTTTTTCCGACACCCGGAGGGCCTGCCAGACAAAGTATGGGCGATTTCATATCGCCTTTCAATTTCAGGACGGCCAAATATTCAATAATTCTCTCTTTTACTTTTTCAAGTCCAAAATGGTCGGAATCAAGAACTTTCCGAGCCCTCACCAAGTCAAATTTATCTTCGCTGAATTCATTCCAGGGCAAGTCAACAAGCAACTCCAGGTAATTGAGCTGCACCGAATAATCGGGTGACATTGGATTGGTCCTCAATAACTTTTGCAGCTCAAGATCAAAGAGTTTTTTAGTATCCTCATTCCACTTTTTCTTGGCAGCCTTGTTTTGCAGTTCATTTGCAGCTTTTTCAGCCGGAGAACCCCCAAGTTCTTGTTGGATTGTCTTTATCTGTTCATTCAAATAATATTCCCTTTGCTGTTTATCCATCTGCTGTTTTGACTTAAACTGAATTTGATTCTTCAGCTCCAGCATCTGTAAATCTTTGTTCAACAGTTTCAGAATTGTTTTGGCGCGTTCTTCTATATCTTTCATCTCTAAAATTGCCTGACGATCTTTAACGCTTGCGGAAAGATTTGATGAGATGAAATTAAGAAGGAAAATATGACTTTCAATATTTTTAAGAGCAAAAGAGGCATCATTCGGAATATTCGGAGAGAGTTTAATCATAGTGATTGCGGTGTCGCGAATCGTTCCAATAAGTGCTGAGAAATTTTTCTTATTGCTAATCTCTTTTGAGAATTCATTGGTAGTGTATTCATGAACCCGTGCTTTATAATAGGGTTCTGTCTGCACCAGCTCTTCTAATTCAAATCGCTTTACTCCTTGAACAATTATGGTAACGCTTCCATCTGGCATGGAGACAAATTTGAGTATTCTTGCCATTGTTCCCACAGGGAATATATCATTCAGCGATGGGTCTTCAATTTCATTGTCACGCTGGGTTACAACGCCAATCGGATCATCACTTCGGGCATAATCTTGAGCTAATTTAATAGATTTATTCCTTCCGACCGTAATTGGAATCACCATTCCGGGAAAAAGGACAGTATTGCGTAAGGGAAGTATTGGGATTATTTCAGGGACCTCTTCATTACGGAGCATCTCCTCATCTTCAAGCGAAAACAGGGGAATAAAGTTACTTTCGTTATTAATAAATTCGTTGATCAATAATTTCTCCTTCATATTCTTTCAGGTATAGTTATACTTTTGTGTAATTTTACTAACACTTAAAGGAGAAAAGGGTTCAATGGGTAAACGATTTTTTGCTAATCGTCTTACTTTTTATTTTTAAAAAGGTATTCCAGAATATCTTGCTCTGTTTTATCAAACTTCTTGTTTCTTCTTTGGAAAATGATGCCGGCAGTTTCAATTGCTTTATCGGGCAGATAGGTTGAATATCCTGAATGAATGCCTCCGTAAGAGAAAGAAGGGATAAATTTTGCATGATAGTCAATTCCGAAGAGATTGCAACAGGTTCCGACAACGGTTCCGCTATTGAACATGGTATTGATGCCGCACTTGGTGTGGTCTCCCATAATGAGCCCGCAAAACTGAAGTCCTGTATCTTCAAAATTCTGTCTCTGATAATTCCATTGAGTAATATGACCATAATTATTTTTGAGATTCGATGTATTGGTCCCTGCGCCAATATTGCACCATTCTCCAATAACCGAATTTCCAAAATAGCCGTCATGAGCTTTATTTGAATAGCCGAATATCACTACATTTTGAATTTCTCCGGCAACTTTGCAGTAGGGTCCGATGGTGGTTCCCTTGTAGATTTTACTGCCCATTTTTACCAATGAGTGCTCACGGAGTGCAAAGGGTCCTCTAATCATACTCCCTTCCATGATCTCTGAATTTTTACCAATATAAATGGCTCCTTCTTTTGAATTTAATGTAACCCCTTCCACAACAGCTCCCTCTTCAATAAAAATGTCATTTTTATCACCAAAGATTGTATTCGTAGTACTAATATGATGGCTTAGACGTCCCTTTGTTACCATTTTGAAATCATTCAAAATTTCTTGTTCATTTAGCATGAAAATGTCAGAAAGGCAATCAACGGAGTTGACCATGTCACTCAATTCTATTTTTTTGAATTTAAGTAGAGATAAACTCTTTTCAAGATAATCGGCGGAGAATAAATTTTCCGGTTTGTCATGAATCAGATTTTTTAAATCTATATCATTTATTCTGAATGCAAGAATTCCTTTAGATGAATAAATTGAATCGCCAATATTTAATTGCAGGATTTTTTCAGTTAATTGTTGATTAGGGATAATAGCACCATCAATCAGTATATTATCTTCAGAAATGATAAGGGGGAATTTCTTTTTCAGGTAGGAGGCAGTCAGCGAAGAGCTTTTTTTCTGAAAAAACTTTTCCCATTTTTCTCTAATATTCAAAATGCCTGTCACCACATCGGCAGTTGGTCGCGTAAAGGTTAGAGGCAATAAAGAATTCCGTCTGAAGCTGTCGTAAAGAATGATATTCATATTCGATGGTATAAAAAAAAACTGAGGCTCTTTTATTATAAAAGCCTCAGCAAATGTACAAAAAAATTAATATGATTAATTATTTTTATTCTCGTATAGCTTAGCATATTTATTGCGGAATTTATCCACACGTCCTGCTGTGTCAACCAATTTCATCTTACCGGTGAAAAATGGATGAGAGGTATTTGAAATTTCTAATTTAATGAGCGGATATTCTTTCCCGTCTTCCCAAACAATAGTATCTTTTGTTTTCACAGTTGACTTTGTGAGAAATGCATATTCGTTAGACATATCTTTAAAAACGACTGGTCTATACTCTTTTGGATGAATCTCTTTTTTCATTTCTTTGCTTTTTTATTTTCGGACTGCAAAAATAGTATTTTTTTATTATTCTGCAACCTCTTTGCTGATTTTTTTATATAAATATTCTTTTCTAATTTTTTAGCTCAACACTTGCAAGTACACAATCTCCCGAAATGATAAGTTTTTTGCTTGTATCTGTAGATGCTTGTACAGTTCTTTTGTCGTTAAATCCCCCCATAACAGTATTTACTTCAACAGAAACAGCCCATTCAGTAGGAACGAATATGGTAATTCCTCCAAAAACGCAGTTTATTTCGAGAGTGGTTTCTCCTTCGGGGAGGTTTGTCTTTCTCAAATCGTACTTTAATTCTCCGAAAACGGCATTTAAAGTAGCCCCTTTAAATTCAGCTGCATGAACAACATGTTCATTACTTGAAAAGACGCAGTTTATTTCAAAGCCTGTATTTCCGCGACGTCTTCTGAATGAATTGCAGTGGTATGGCTTATTCTTGTTATAACCGCAACATCCGTTTCTGAATCCAAACAACCCCTGAAGAAGGATCAGGATTCCTCCGAGAATAATTAATACCGGCCAAAATGTGTGTGTAAAATTTTCGGGATTTCCAGGGAAAACATAGGGATATGCTTCCATAAGCCTAGGAATGATAAAGAAAGCACCTGTTATAAACATTGCCCCACCACCAAAAAAATTTCTTTTACAAATAAGAACAACCCCAATGAGCATTAGCAGCATTTGCCAAGAAAAGAAGATCCATTTTAGTTCAGGAGAAAAGCATCCGAAATTGAAACTTAGAAATAATATTCCGATTAGCAATAGTATTATGCCTACAACAATCCCGTTGGAACGACCTGTTTTTTTATTTTGTTTTTCATTTTCCATATTGATATTTTTTAAAAACAGGAGCAAAGATACTATTTATTAATCAAAATCATTCAAATCGTGTAGAACTTTTTTAATGCAGTTTTTGTCGAATTAGTGGTTCGTTCGTAGAAACGTAAGATCTTGCGTTTCTAAGTGCCGATTAATCTACCTGAAAATAGAATCGGTGGCAACACTATCACTCGATTCCGCCACAGCGTGGCGTTATATTGGTAGCCAATGAATTCACAACGATTCTCCCTGCTCCGTAGGAGCGTTATATTTGTGAACAAACGATTTCCCGACCACCGCGTCAGCAGGCGACACGTCTTAAATCGCTAATTTACATTACATTTCTGTCGCCTGCTGACAGGGTAGGTGTGAAAACATTCAGCAATCTATTCCCCAAATACACCATTTTTTCCTCGTTTAAATTTAGTAGCCACTAAATTTAAAAAAGTAGCCACTAAATTTATAAATAGTAGTCACTAAATTTATAAATAGTAGTCACTAAATTTATAAATAGTAGTCACTAAATTTATAAATAGTAGCCACTAAATTTATAAAAAGTAGCCACTAAATTTTTTTTAGTAGCCACTAAATTCTTTTCCGACAATTTTCCTCCTCAAACCTCTCTCCTTCGACTTTAAAAAGGATGAAAGGAATCTCCCTTTTTTTAAATGATGTAATTTTGAAAAATATTCGAACACCCCATCATTAGGCGACACGCGGGAAATGGTTGAGTGCCAAGTAACGAGTTCCCGACATTGTTCACTAGAACATTGCCGAGGAATAAAATCCCAATGATTTGCAACGACAATCCGATCCGCTGCAGCGCAGCGTTATATTTGTAGCCAACGAATTCGCAACGATCCTCCCTCGCTCCGTAGGAGTGTTATATTTGTGTCCAACGAATTCCCGACCACCACGTCAGCAGGAGGAGATAGGGGTGAAAATCCCCAAGACTATTCCCAAAAAATGAAATATTCCAAAAACATTTCCTACCTTTGCTGTCAGCTTTCTCTTTTTATAACTGTCCTAAAAAGGGGAGCTGACATGATGAATAAATTTATATTGGTTTTTGGTTTATTAACAATTGGGAATTTTTGTTTTTCACAAAATAATAATATCATTATTGTTGATACTTCTTTACGTTATACTATGCATTATGGTAGTATTGATTACAGGTGGATAAAATTATCTATCACTCCAGACTATTTTCCTGATTCTGGAATGAATATTGAAATACCTGAAGTTGTTTTTTTAAATGAAAAAGTAAATAAAATACTATCTCATTATGTTTTTGAAGATGACACATATAATGGAGAACCAGTATGCTACTATATAAATAGATCTTTTTTTAGGGTGAGCACCAATG
>JAGVVH010000085.1 GCA_019135895.1 Bacteroidota bacterium
GTCCTTTACGGCAACCTGCCAGCTTGTAGAGTAACGCACGTATTTCCCAGTTAATAATTCTTTTAAAATGATAGGAATACGAAGGCCTCTCCGTGCAGGAAGACGGCTTCTTGTTTGTAGATGCTGGATTTTTGAAGAGAGCTTTTTCATGGATTCATGCTCTGGCGGAAACCATTGACAGAAGTGGTCATACGCAACTTGGTATCGTTCAAGATCGCTCGCATAGTATACTTCTCTGTCAGTGGCTAATGTTTCGTTTATCCTGTATCCAATTCCTTTAGGCCTAGCACCGATCTGATTGTTTCCATGCTGTCGATACTTCATCAAGCTCTCTTGAATTATAGATAAGCTAGAAAACATAGCAAGGCCCAGGGCAAGCCATGCATCATGCACCCAACAAGAGGGAATCGGAGACAGCGCATCCTTCCAAGATGATCTGAAAGCGAGAGTTGCACCCGTTACGATCAAATGTTTCAGCAGAATGTCCAATATCTTGCCTTTTTGCACAAGCATCTGCTCCTTCTTAGAGAAAAGGACGACGTCCCAAAGGGAAAGACCCAATGACCGCAGATGTTGATCCACAACGTTGGCATTTGTAAATACACCATCGATTTCATGGTTCTGCATGAAGACCTGTTCTACCCGGGCCAACTTTTGTGGATGCCAGACGTCATCTTGGTCAGATAGCGCGATAATGTCTCCGGAACACAGAGAGATGGCTTTTTCAAAATTCTTTGTTGAACCGAGCGTCGTTTCATTGAAGTGAATATGAGTTTCAAAAGGGGCTTTGTTGGCGAAAGCGCGCAAGATGTCGCGAGTATCGTCACGTGATCCGTCATCGCAAATTAGCACTTCGTCGGGCAAACGAGTCTGAGCTGTGATGCTGGCTAATTGCTCTCTTATATATTGAGCACCGTTGTAAGTGCACATAGCTACTGAAAATTTCATTCTCTAATTATTCCCGTGCGCCTGCTGGAACTAGTTTATTCAATAATTATAACTGCTTATTTGAAAACCGGTTTCCGGATCATATGTTAATATTACTACACATATTTTCTCCCGGTGAGGTTTGGTTGGCATATCTCTCTGGGAAGCGGGATGCATTTGAACACCTATAACTTTACCATGTTTTTAGCCAACTCTATAACACGTGCACAATTATTGGCATCGATAAAACTATTGTATTTCTGTTGAGCTAACTTTCGCTCATCCTTATACTTATCGTTACCATTCAATATTTCCCGGCATTTTTCCATCACCTCATCCCAATCCCTGCACTTAGGTCCCGCCGTGGTAAAGTTACGGTAATCGTCATACATTTCACGATCGCCTGCAAGGTAATCTTCAAGATCAAAAGGAGCGAAAACCACCGGCCTGTCTAAAATCAGGTAATCGAAGTAAACGCTGGAATAATCTGTAATAAGGATATCTGTATAATTAAGTAATGGGTTTATTTCTGGGATTTCATCCTTACTTAACCAAAAAATCCGAGATGATGCGTTACTCTGTGGTTTGGCATCTTGTTGACCTTGATGATAATAGTGCATCTTAATCAATAAAAGTGAATTAGTCTCAGATAACACCTTATTAACAAAAGCAAAGTCAAAAGTGTTTATTAAATTAAAGGAGTCCCTGCCTTCTTGTCTGTGTGTTGGAGCATAGAGAATCACATTTTTAGCATTATAAGCCTTTTTAAGGTCTTCTATGAAAGAAATAGAAGGAGGATCTGAATTACGCAATACATCATTTCGTGGATAACCAGTAACCTTGACTTTTGCCGGTCTTATCCCAAAAGCGCTTGCCATAAACTCTTTGAAAAATTCACTGGCGGTGATGACCACATCCCACCTTTCTAAAGCAAATGGGAAAAAAGGTCGCCATATCTTGCGCAATATTCCCAATATGCTTAAAGGATCGGTTTGGGTAAACTTGTCATCCTTGCCGATTTTTTTCATTGGGGAGCCATGCCAAAGTTGAAGTTTTTGGGCTCGTGAAATGCCTATTCTATTGATGTCCGTGTTCCCGCAAGATGACACGGCCAGACCGGCTCGGCAGGACAGCCAGTACCCTTTCCATGAATTTATCATGTATGCTTCTAACCCAATTTGTCGTATTGAATTCATGATTTCACGATTGCGTGTCAGCCAGATTGCCCGTATTCTTGGTTCTCTTTGGCACACACTTTCAAAAAGCCATTTACTATTGTCCATATAACTATGTCCAAACCATGCGCCGAATACCCAGATGTTTTTTTTACGTGGGATTAAAAAACTGATCCAGTAAAAAGGCAGTAAAAGAACATTAATGGTAAACGAGCGGATTTTCCGGTACATGAAATATCTCCATCAAATGGCGTTTGACATATTAATTTGCAGGCGCTTTACGAGTTTTGAATATTCAGCTGGGGTTATCCCAACCAGGCCGACAAACAGTATGGTTACGAAAATAAGGGAATAGGGCATAATGCCATAATGAGGAACAATAGCCAGCTGAATGAACCCCATCAGCATAGCGATAAAAATCAAAATCCCTGAGCGTGTCTCGATAAGCCAACTCCGTACTTGGCGACATGCGAAAAAGATGTAGATGCTGTTTAAAAAAACATGCGTGATGATAGAAGCAGTGAGTGCGCCAATTAGATTGAATCGCGGGATAAGGATAATATTGAGGCTAATGCTGACGATAACCGACAAGCCGACGCCGATCATTCTCACAATTTGCCGATCATCAACCGTCAAAAGAATGCCGTAAGAAGCCCCCCAATAACGCAAAAGAAGCACCACGCCAAACAAGGGAAATAACTGGATAACTTCAGCGAATCCGCTGTTGCCGTAAAAAAACTTAACCAGTAAGTCTGAAAAACCGGACAAAAAAACAAAGCCAAGCACGCCGATCATCAAGCAATGGCGTGTCATACTTGTTGCCAGATTGACCAACGCATTACGATCAGAACTGTCCGCGGCCATCTTGCTTAAATACACATTTGAAAGAACATCGGTTAATATCAAGCCGCCGACCATAATCCGAAAGCCGGCTTGATAAATTCCGACCTTCTCAGGGCCCATAAAGTATTGAATAACAAGCGTGTCCACTGAGAAATAGAGCGTTCCCAATGCCACATGAGCCGCGAAGGGAAATCCGGTACGAAGCATTTTAAAAACAGCATTCCTGCTCGGATATATAAATTTTACGCCGCCGATGAGTCGTTGATAGATAGCCCAGGAAAGGCCCAAAGAAAATATCTTGGAAAGAAGAAAACCGAAAGCTGCCGCTATTGGACCTTTTCCAAGAAAAACCAGACCGCCGACAAGAATAAAAGTTGCAAGGCTCGACCAAAATGCAACAATTGTTTCTTTGTTGAAAAGCCCCATACCTCGAAAAGTCAAATTAAAAAGAAGGCTGTAAGAACTCAACACATTTGAAAGTATAAGCAATAAAAGCAGAATGCGATAACCGTCAAGTACATCTACTAAAAAAAGAAGGGGCAGCCCCACGAGAGTCACTGCAATGACTAAAAGACTTTTTGCAACCACTGCCTCACATGTCAGTTTGTGGGCATGCTGAGCGTTTTTGCCTATATCCCGGACTATCTGAAGATTGAATCCGTAATCGATTAAAATAACAATGATAGTCACCAGGGTGTAGGGGTACATAAAATAGCCGAAGGTCTCAGGTCCCCAAAAACGCGCCATGATCACAAAGAGCAGAACGCCACTGACGAAGCGCAATATCGTTGATGCAAGCATGAATAAAGTATTTCGAATCATAGTTTGCTATGGTATTTTGTAAAAAGTTTTTATTTCAAATATTCACATAATTTTAGCTGATTACAGGACATCCTATTGCTCATTGAACTCTTGCATGATCTTTTTGCCTTGTAAAGTTTGTGAGCATGTAAAGGATAATACAATGCAATTCAAACTTTGACTTTGAAACTATTGGGCAAAGCTGTTGAAACTCGTGGCCTATAATTGATGGTTATTCAATTCCACTTTAATTTGTGTTGTTGAAATTTCAGGTGTTCGCGGTAAATATATAACTTCACAATAATCCATCAAAAAATCAAATTTACCAGTCCAATCGTCACCAATAACAAATATGTCGATTTTATAAAGCTGAACATCAATAACCTTCTGCTCCCAATTCTCTTCAGGAATTACCAAATCGACATATCGAATTGATTCCAACAGTTGCCGTCTTTTGTCATATGGAAAGTAACAATTTTTATGTTTACTGTCTCTTGTGAACTCGTCAGTGGATAAGGCGACAATAAGATAATCGCCAAGTTTTTTTGCCATTTTCAACAAATTGATATGCCCATAATGCAAAAGATCAAATGTCCCGTATGTGATTATGCGCTTCATTAGAGTATCCTTCTAGCTGTATTTACCTACTCTTAAAGTACTTTAAAAATATCAACGCAATAACGAGTATTGCCCATTTTACATTTAGTCGTAAATTTTTCGTTTACAGCTATTATGTTTTTTTTCTTATATATCTTACCAGTTGATAACATATCTTTATCTGAATATTGAGCCTTTACTGGTAAATTTGGGCAATGGATTTGTTTTGAGAGACTTTTCTCGTAAACTACAATGATAAATCCATATTTTTTACGGAATGGGACAATATTATTCTCTTTAGGGAATTGTTTCGTGATTTTTTTAATATCTTTGTCGATATTAAAATTTAAGTTGTTGCGCTTTGGAAATTTTATTTCAATAGCAATGACTTGATCATTATAGGCAAAAACATGATCGATTTTTTTCTTCGCCCCTTTCTTATTTGCCGAATTCTTTGTTAGTCTGAATTCGGCTTGATGATTCCACTGATAAGTTTGAGCTATTTCCATGATTGGTGTTCGAAGCGAATATTCAGATATGATACTGTCACTTTTCCGTGCGCGCATGTAGCAAACGAAGCTTGCCATACAACGAGCCATGGCAATCATTGTAGTATCAACTGATTTATGACCTTTTATCGATGTCTTATGAACTATGGACATGAGTTTCCCCTTAATTGGATTTTACGAATTCTCTAGCCTCTCCCACACCAGAAAATTTGGCCGGTTTTCCAGTTTTGGCATAAAGGCCGTGAATTCCTCACTGGTTAAAACCAGGGGGCGGATTTTGCGCTTGATATAGCGTTCAGTTTTCCTGCTCAAGTCGTTCAAGTGATACTGGTCGATATTTCCAACCAGCAGCAGGTCGATGATACCAGTATCTTTCCCCTCGGCATAGTCATCGATGATGTAGGCTTTTTCAAGGTCGCCAAGTCTTGTCAGAATGCTTTCAACAACCTGATCCAGTCCCATGACTTTGCTGACCATGGATTTCAGTTCCGGGAAAAGAGGGTGATCGCTGTTTGCCGTGTATAAAACATTGCGCCCTTCCTTTTCCGATGTAAGCAGTTTTGTTTTGGTAAGCTGATTGAGTTCTTCTCGGACGGCATTGGTGGATACGTTGAGATCCTTTGATAGTTCGCGGAGATAGGATTTGTTTCCGGGATTGAAGAAAAAGCGAACC
>JAGVVH010000095.1:0-1122 GCA_019135895.1 Bacteroidota bacterium
ATGCTCATCTCAAAGCTGACACGCGAGATAATCCCTATGTTGGATACTTCCGGTGGCCGGATAAGAAACACACTCCGCAATTACCAGCTTTTGCAGTCACTTGACAGGGTGTATAAAGACTTCTCCACAACTCAAAGACTTGCCTTCGTATCTGAGATAGGCGATACAGCTCGCGGGCTTACAACGCTCAATAAGCAGTTCTTTACGATCACAATGGGGGCTTCACTACCGGCGACGTTTGCAAAAGTCCTTTCGGCTACCGAAACAAAGATGCTCACGGCAATAGGCATCAAAGGAGGTAAGATACTCGGAGGGGGTTTTCTTGACAGTCTGTCGGCTAACACTGAACTGCTGACTTCGGTTAAAAATCTCATGTCACAGTCTGTTACTTCTCAGGTCAGCACAAAGGATTTCATTTCTTCAATGAATGAACTCATCACCGGAGCAGGAGAAAAGCCGGGCGGTATTGAATCGCACTTGAATCGTTATGCTCATGACCTGTATATGCAATATGACCGTGCTTATGCTACGTCGCTTGCCGAAGAAACGGGGATGAAATATTTTATTTATCTCGGAGGCAAAGTTCAGGATTCGAGGGATTTTTGTGTTGCTCATGACGGAAAGGTCTGGACGACAGAGGAAGCAAAGAAATGGATTGAATGGACTCCGGCCAAAGGTGTATATCCTGAGGGGTATAAGATTAAACAGAAAGACAAGAATGCCGTGCCTTCATATATTGCTTCTTACGACGGGTATAATCCTTTGATACATTGCGGAGGATTCAATTGTAGGCATCATGTGGGGTGGATAATGAAAGAATTGGCCGAAGAAATGCGGCCAGACCTTAAAAAGTAGGACGTTCGTCACACTTAAACAGTGATTGGTCAAAAATAAGTAAAAAGTATATTGTTATTTGTGTAGGTAACTTATATATTACATATATTTGGAATATATGGCAACTAAGACAATAGCACGAAAGAAAGGTATAAGAGTAATCCCCGTAGCAACCTATCGCAACCCATTATTTGAAGAGTGCCTACCGTCTGCATTTCCTGGTTATTCGTTTAATAAGTGTAGAAGAGGTGATATGGGGTATGAGCTGCCCGTTACTGATCAATATCA